>JABJBS010000232.1 GCA_018668695.1 Deltaproteobacteria bacterium | reverse complement strand
GACGGGCGTACGAAAAGTAGCCGAGGTGATCAGCGAGATGCGAGGCCTAACGGGTGTGGATGGTGACTCCTGGTACCCAATCACTTTGGCGGAAAGTCTAGAGCAGGCTATCGAGCGATTACACGATGCTCTGGACCCTGGACGTATTGACGATACACCGTTCGCATATGAGTTGAATGGGTGTGAGGACTTTTCTTGCCGCGTCAATCCATACCTGGTGGTTCATGCATTCCGGTTGGTTTTATTGGATGCGTTCGACCCAGCTAAAAAGGACCGGCCTCGGAGCGTTGAAATCATCGCAAATGATAATGTTGACGGGATTGAGCTCATGATTCGGGTGAACCAGTCAGGGCGTGATGGCCTGATGAATGTCGCAGAAGAGGAATCAGTGCGTATTGCTCGCCAATTGATTGCCCAAATTGGTGGTGAGCTTACAAAGGACCAAGCCAGTCCGGAGCAACCCGTTGCCAGCTATAAATTGAAACTGGATTTCAAAGCGCCCGGCGCATCGACATGAAGGGGTGCGGCTGGTTTGTCTTGGCTCTATTGCTCATCCCAGAGAATGTTTGGGGAGCAGATGAAGCGTCCATGAAGCTTGGCAAGGGCCTAAAGTATTTCATGGAGGATGAAAAACAGTTCACGTTAAACGATGCGATAACACGGTTTCGTGGGGACAACATCCAGGTCGGTGAGTCCGACGTTTTATCGTTTGGGTTTTCCAAGTCGACTTACTGGTTTCATCAGCGGATAGAGCCGGGAGTGATGGCAGAGAAGTCGGTACTGAAGCTCGAGTATGCTTTAATCGACTACATCGAATTTTACGTGGTGCAGGATGGCGTGACGACATCTTTCGTTGGCGGCGATGAGATTAATTTTAACAAACGTCCGATTGAGAATCCTTTTTTCGTATACCCCGTGAACATGTCGCGTGATGTTCCAACCGATCTCTTTCTAAGAATACGAACATCCAGCTCGTTCCAGGTTCCACTGACCTTAATGCCAGAAGAAGTTTTTAACCGCCAGGCTCCAAAGCGCAGTCTCCTTATGGGTATGTATTTGGGGATTGTACTGATTATGGTGCTCTATAACTTCTTTATTTACACATCGACTCGAGAACGCTTGTTTCTACTCTATGTGATTTACGGAGTGGGTTGGGGGCTATTGCAAGCGACGACACGTGGATACAGTTATCAGTATTTGTGGCCGGACTATCCCTACTGGAACTCCGTTGCCACAGTGGTCACCGGAAGCTTTGCGGGTATTGGGATGTTTGGTTTTAGTCGCGAGTTTCTAGGCATCCCCAAAGAGCTTCCTAAGCTAGACTGGGGCTTCAAGGTTGCGATTGGAACCTATGTTGCCCTGATTCCTCTTACCTTTTTCATTCCTTACTCGGTGAGTATTAAATGTTTCATGGTCCTAACTTTGTCCATGACTATGGTTACCCTAACTTGTGCGACTTACCTTGTTTTGAAGACATCTGCTCGAGAGCCCAGGTTTTATCTACTGGCCTTCAGCGTTTATTTCACGACCGCCATTTTTTATGCCTTGAACAAGTTCGGGGTAGTGCCACGAACGCCGCTTACCGAAAACGCGGTTCAGGTGGGTGAGGTTATTCAGTTGGCACTCTTGTCTCTTGGCCTCGCAGACCGCTTAAACACACTGCAGAAGGAAAAGCAGGTTACTCAGGAAGCGCTTGAACAAAGTCGGTTGGATGTTTGGAAGCAACTGCATCGCAGTGAAGAGTTGGAAAAGAAAAACAATGTCCTGGCTGCCGACATGGGCGCAGCTTCCAGTCAGCTTATCCAAGCAGAAAAACTCTCGAGTTTGGGTCAGCAGGTCGCCGGTATTTTACATGAGATTAGCAGTCCGCTTTCGCACGCCTTGGCCGGTGCTCGAGGGACGAAAACCAGCCAAAACGAACTCTATCAAATGCTGCATGGAATGGTTGGCGAGGATGAGGCCGCACAAGAAGTTTGGCAAGCGCTTAAGCAACATTTCGACGAGCAGACTGAACAAATTGGTTACGTTGAAGTTGGGCTGGAAAAAATTCAGGAAATGAATCAGGCGGTAAGAAACTACAGCCGGTCCGATGCAAAAAGTCGTTCCTCGGAAGACATTCGCAAGTTGGTAGAGGAAGTATGTATCGTGATGCGGAATCGAGTGAAGTTTCTAAATCTAGAGTTGGACTGTGATCAGGTTCCTTCAGTGATTTGTCACCGGTCTCAGCTTGGCCAAGTTTTTACGAATTTGATTTCCAATGCAGCCGATGCGATCGAGGAGCGGCAGGTAAATTCTGGGCTCAAAGATCCGCAAGGACATATTCGTATTTCGGGTAGTGCGTGCTCACGAGAGGGCCATGAGGGAGTCGAGATTCTTGTTGAAGATAATGGTACGGGAGTTCCCATGGAACTGCGTGAAAAAATTCACGAAGCGTTTTTTACGACCAAGCCCATTGGAAAAGGCACGGGGCTGGGGATGGCCATTACCGAGAGGATTCTTAAAGAGCACCAGGCGGTTCTTTCGATTGGGGATTCTGAGTTGGGCGGCGCAGCCTTTAAAATCTGGGTGCCATCTTCTATGGTAGAAGTATAAGAGGAGTATGGAATGTTAAATTGGGCCAAAGGAGCGAAGCTTGTATCCGAGCGAAAAGAGGCTGCAACGAATCGTAAGATTCATGGTAACGTTCTTGTTGTAGAAGATGAAGAAGTCAATCGAGCGAGTTTGAACAATATTTTGTCACAAGATTTCAATGTGACTTTGGCGGAAGACGGCCAGGCAGCTCTTAAATTAATTCAGAGTCGGGAAACCACATTCCACGCGGTGATAACCGATCACCGCATGCCCAAGATGACCGGCGTCGAATTGTGTCGCGAGCTTTACAGTCAGCATCATCAGGCCACGAGGATGATTCTCACGGGTTATGCTGAACTTGAATCCCTGATGAGTGCTGTAAATGACGCGGGAATCTTTCGCTACATTACAAAGCCAGTAGAGCCAGATTTTCTTTTGAGTCTTACTCATGAAGCGGTGGCGCAAAACAAGGCTCGGGAAGAGAACCACCGATTCGTTAGCTTGGTAAAGACCCTCTTGGAGAACCAGAGTCAGTTGATTAAGGAATTAGAGGTTGCTGGTCGTGATGTACCTGTGCTCAGCGTGCCTACTGAATTGGCAGATCTCTCCGACCCTCGTAAGATTGATATGGCGGTGATGTTCGTTGATATCCGGGGATTTACGAAGTTTTCGTCGATGACACCAGCATCAGAAGTGATGATGGTTCTACAGCTACTCTTCAAAGAGTTGCACGGCATCATCTACGATTGTGGCGGCGTGGTCGACAAGCATTTAGGTGATGGGTTGATGGCCGTTTTTGGGCTTTCCGGGGGCGGCGGTACGGCGGCGGCAGCTCGGGCTACTCAGCGTATTGTTGAAACCTTCCCTAATATTGTGGGCAGCATGGCGCGTGAAGATGTTAAGGCGTTGCGCCTGAGCGTGGGCACTGCTTCAGGTGAACTCCTGGTTGGCATTTTGGGTACAGACAAACGCACGGAACTCGCGATTATCGGTCAGCCGGCAAATCTTGCCGCTCGATTGCAGGAGTTTACGAAGCTGGCTTTGACCTTGGAAGCCGGCAAGCAATATCTTGGCGAGTTCGTTTCGGCAATGGCGGTGACCACCATTGACCAGTGCGAAAAAATTGAAGGTTTCAAGGCTGTAGATTTGCCGGAAAATCTCAAGGTTAGAGACTTTAAAGATATTACACGTGTCTACGTTATGTCTCGCTAGACTCAACTTTCTTTTCTTTGAGGTATCGATTGTCAGACCGTGTCGTCCTCTATTTCTTAAAAGTTTAGATACTACGAGAAGTTCATAGCGCTCAAAAAATCCGCGATGGCCTTGTTTTCTTATGGGTTTGGCCTAGACGTTAACGTCGGCCGAACTAAATCAAGTTTGCTATTGGCAGGGTTCGTCGGGGTACCCCTCTTAAGTCAGCACTGTGACGTGAGAGAGCGCAGGCGTTAGGCGGAAAGGGACGCATATGTCTACTCAATTGGTTTGGTTCAAGCGGGACCTAAGGGTCGAAGACCATCAGCCCCTGTACGAGGCAGCAAATCGAGGTTCGGTGATCTGCCTCTACATCGATGAGCCGATTATTCAGGAAGCCGCGGAATTTGGGGAACGGGACGGAATCTTTCTGGAGCAATGCCTAAGCGAGCTAGACACCAGGCTTCGTGACATGGGGGCAGGACTCTTGAGGGTGAAGGGTGACGCTCTCCAGGTCCTGGAGGAATTGCATGCCGAGATTCCGTTCGAAGCTATTTGGAGCCACGAGGAAACTGGAAACAATGCCACCTACGAGCGTGACCAGAAAATAGCGAGTTGGGCCCGGAACTCGGGGGTGGACTGGAATGAAATTGCTCAACACGGAATTTTTCGGCCGCTCAAGAAAAGAGATGGGTGGGCAGGTAAGTGGGCACGAAGGATGAAAAGTCCGCTATCTCAAACACCCGACCAGCTCTATCCTGCACTTATCCCCCCGCGGTGGAGAAAAGAACCGGTCAAGAAGGCGTTGGATTTGCAAGTTCAGCTTGGCGGCGCGCGGGAAGCGCATAAAGTATTCAACTCATTCCTCGACAGCCGCGGTGAGAATTACCGAACGGATATGTCCAGCCCGGTTACTGCTTGGTCTGGTTGCAGCAGGCTCAGCCCATACCTGGCCTACGGCTGTATTTCGATTAAGACAGTCTACCAGACCACGGTAGCGCGCCGAGAGCAGCTCAAGCAGTGGAGGGCCGCCGGTGACGATATCGGAAAGACTTGGCTCACCTCATTGGCGAGTTTTGAAAAGCGTCTCCGCTGGCATTGTCATTTCATGCAAAAGTTCGAAGACGAAACTGAAATTGAACACCGTAACCTTGCTCGGGTTTACGATGGAATGCGCAGTGAGGAGCCTAACGAGGAACGGTTTGAGGCTTGGAAGGCTGGGAGGACCGGTTACCCGATGGTCGATGCCTGTATGCGTGCGCTGGTTGCTACGGGCTGGATTAACTTCCGGATGCGAGCGATGTTGGTAAGCTTTGCCAGCTACCACCTTTGGTTGCACTGGCGGCCAACCGGATTATTCTTAGGAAGACAATTTTTAGATTTCGAGCCTGGTATTCATTACTCGCAGATGCAAATGCAAAGTGGAACGACCGGTATCAATGCGGTGCGTATCTATTCCCCCACTAAGCAGGTACGAGACCAAGACCCGAACGGCGAATTCATCAAACATTGGGTTCCAGAGTTGTCGGATGTACCTCGCAAGTACCTCGCCGAGCCCGCGCAAATGCCAGCTCAGGTTCAGACAGACGCAAGCTGCGAGATGGGTATTGATTACCCCGAGCCATTGGTGCAACACGCCAGCGCAGTAAAGACAGCTAAGGAACGAATTTACGCATGCCGGAAGACACCCGAAGCAAAAGAACAGGCGAAGCAGATTTATCTAAAGCACGGTAGTCGCCGGAGACCCCGCAACCCGAGACAAAGGTCACGTGCGACGAAGAGCGGAACTGAGAAATCTATTCCCGTAAAAGAACAGGTCGAGCTTTTTTCCAATAACTGAAGAAACGCTTTAGCTTGATTGGCCGTTTTAATGTGACAAACGGTTCATCACCGATTGTGACGACGGAGACTGTTTGGGCGAGCTCTTTGGTCACGGCTTGAATGACGGGGTTCGGACTGAATGCGGTTCGAATATGTTCAGCGCTCCTCAGCCTCGCAAGCTCCACGGCAACCTTCTCGATGTTGCCGTGATAGATGGTAACACCCAGCTCACAAAGTGTCTCATAGATGAACACCAGCCTTTGAAAGCCGTAATCCATTTCTCGGAGGTGGTCCTCATCCCAAACGTAGAACGCGTCTGTTTCGATCTTGATACCGGTGTAGAGAGGGTGGTGTTTTCCCATGGCATCTTCATGAACCCAGATAATAGACTGAGTCATGACCGTTCCTTGCGGGGAAAGAGTCTAGCTTCCAAATCTTCGTAGGATGCGTCCAGTACTTGGTTCATTTTCGGACTCGTATTCACGGTGTCGTCTGCGTATTTTTGAACATTCGATAAGTTAAAAAAGTAGGGCTTCGAACTGAAGGTACTCGCTATCCATTGCCAGGATAAATTGTTGCTTGCCGGGTCACCGTCGAGAAGGTGGTGCAGAAACCAGCGTGCTCCTGCCTGCCAAGTAACCCTTCGCCAATGGACCACATAAGAAGCCAAATACATGCGTGCATGGTTGTGCAGGTAGCCGGTTGTAGTTAGGTCATGAATGAAATGGTCGATGCAGGCTACTCCCGTATGTCCGTCGGTGATGTCGACTGGAAGCTCAGTTGCATAATCCGCTGTGTTCCAGCCCGTTTTGTATTCTTCAATGTTGTTCCACAACCAATCAGGATGAGCGACGTAAATACGTTGCCAGAAATCTCGCCAGGCCAGCTCTTGGACGAATTTCTCAGCCTGGGCGGGTTTATCAACTTTTGCCAAGGCAGCATCGCGCGCCTCAGCCAAACCGATGATTCCGTGGCGGATATAAGGCGATAGTTGCGATACGTCACCGGCCAAATGGTTTCGCGTTCTACCGTACTCCTTGGGTTTGATTTGGGTGAGCTTCGCTTCACCAGCATTGCGCCCGCCTAGGTGGTGGCTGGGCTCTTCTGCAGTGGTCCAGGACGTGATGTTGCGTACATGCTGAACCAGCGCCTCACGGCTCTCAAACGAGTTAGGCAGAAGTTCTGGAGTAGGGTTTGATTTGTCCGTCATGTATTATCCGCGGCTCTAAGTTGATTTGGTTTGGCTATCCGGATCGCACCAGGATTACAGGCACCGAATACCCTTAGGCCCTTAGGCTCAAAACGGCAAAGTTAAATAATGACTCCCTAAATCAATAGCTTAGGGACGCTTTTTCCGGAGGCAAGGAGTCGCTGGGCGCAATGTCCACGGAGGCCCGGAGGGCTAGGTTCCCGCCCGTAGGTTACTTCCCAGCTGATTTTTACCGGTTCGGTTGAAACCTTGTCGATGGATACCCAACTTACACCCCTAGAAGTAGAGCAGGTTCACACAGAGGAGTTTTTTCGTGTATTCGTACCCATCGCAGCCCCAACTAAAATTCATGATTGTCTTGTTAATCTGTGGTGTTGCGGTCGGCTGTACCGATGGGGAGTCTGATGAAGGCGAAGAGCTGGATCCGGCGACTGCTCACTGTGTGTATCGGAATATATTCTCCAATCTCGAGGAATGCCGCGAATACCGAGGCACTGCATGGACCTTGGAAACCGGCCTCGACGACTGCAACGGCCAACAGGAATCTGTGTTCGCTGAAGGTTCGTGCTCCTACACCGAAACACTCGGTTACTGCTTAATGGGCGGCCAATCATCGGAACATTACCACATTGTTTTCCCGGGCTCCTCGGAGCGTGAATGCGAAAGCTCCGAGATGGGTTGTGAACTCTTTGGGGGCGGCCAATTCATTCCTTCGGCTGTCTGTGAGGGACTCGTTGATGACCTGGATACTGACGGAATTGGTTCCGGCGGAAGCGTGTTTCAACCGGGTGAGTTGATGTGCCGCGAGGCGGTCAATGGACAAGAGCCCGGTAGCAGCGCAAACGATGAAGTGTGTACTTGGGGAACTATTGGAGGCTGTACCGAAGAAGGCCGAAAGTATATCGACTACGCAGAGTGCAGTGCTGTGTTAACGCAGCGACCCTACGCTCCGGTTCCACCGTCGAACTTCAAAACTCCGGAAAACGATCCGCTCTGGATCAACGCTGGGTTTTTGGGTGAGGTAGACTGGGCGAAACGCCAAGCAGAGTCGTGTGGATGTGTTTGTTGCCACAGCGATAGTGTGGCCCCTCGTGGAGCCGCAAACTGGGACACCGAGGCTGAAGGCATTTGGACCGATACATTTACCGACCTGGGCTTAGCCATTATGGCCGGCTGGGTGGACTCGACCGCTTTGGGGGCACACGAACCAGAAGACAACAACGGCTTTGACCGAACGCGAACGGGTATTCCCACCACCGACATCGAGCGTATGGTTGCTTTCTTTGAAGGTGAATTGGGGCGCCGGGGTGCGTCGGAGGCAGACTTTGCTGATACAGATCCAACCGGTGGACCACTTCACTCTCAGATGATTTACGAGCCAACCGTTTGCGAAAACGGGGAAGGGGTAAATGTTGACGGGACGCTAGAGTGGAGCGGAGGGAGAGCCCGTTATGTATATGTTCTGGAGTCGGGCAGCGCGAACCCAAGCACACCGCCAAATCTTGATTTACCCACCGGGGTGCTGTGGAGGTTTGATGTTGACCATAGAGACGATGGCATCACGGACGGTTTTACTTACGGCCAATTGCCAACCGGTGTTCGCCAAGTCTTCCCGGAATCCGGCGAGCCTGCCGCCTTAGAGCAAGGCAAGGAATACTACCTCTACGTGCTCAAGGATATTGCGATTCCAATTACTCGATGCCTGTTCACTTACGAGGGCAGTGAGACCGTCACAGAGCCGGGAGATAGCTCGGGTACAGAGACTGGAACCAATGAACTCGCGCCGTGGAATGATGTTTGTACCGACGACGAGAGCTGCTCAAGCCCTACTAATTTCTGTGTTAAAATGCCGGGCGACGAAACCGGGTATTGCTCGATTCACTGCAGCGCCAATGCCGTTTGCCGCGACGCGGACAGTCCTGATGACTGGACTTGTAATGCGGTAACCTGTGACGTGGAAGCTTACACGTGGTGCGGGCCCCAAAGTGAGATTGAGGAGTCTGGTGGATTCCTGAGTATTTGCGAGTAGTCTTTATACACTCGACATCAAGACCACGTAGGATGTCTTTTACGACTTCTTTGGTCCTGGTGAACAATTCAGCCTTTCCTGCCTATTGCAATATTCCGCTACTGAGACCGTTTTCACGACGAGTTGACCACTCTAGAACTGTGGCGGAAAGACCTTGTTATATTAAATATATTGAACTGGGTGGAAATCTGAAGTCTGTCTGTAGGGAGCCACGGTACACTGGAGCACTTGTCGCCTACATGGTCTTTCAGGGTAGCGTTTTCAAAGAAGGAGCAAGACCATGATGCAACTAGGCAAGCTGCTACTCTTCCCGATTTGTTTAAGTTTTTTAACTGCGTGTGGAATTAAGCCAGACGAACGAGTTTATGGCACGTGGACGGAAATCTCTACGGGTGAGACTGTTGAGTTTCGCCAGGATAAGACGCTGCGTTGGTTTGGTTTAGATGGAACCTTCGAGTTTAGGAAAAGCACGAATTGGGCAAGCTGCATGGGAATGTCTGGTTGTCCATCGGGGCAAGTCTCCATCGAGGTGGATGGTCAGAGTTTTCGAGCCAGCTATTACAGCAGTCGCTTCAATGATGACCCCGATAGCTGGTACCTTTCGTTTAGAAGTTTCAGCGCGATGCCCTACGATGTGACCATTGCTGGAAGGACGGCGGGTGGATTTCAGTTATATCGGGAGGGAACGGTTACTTCACCGATGACAATCCCAGGCTTTTCGAAGGTCGAAGGTGGTTTGACAGATCTCTTTCCGCAGCCATACCGAATGAGAAAATACGACGGTGAACTCTTGGCGACGATGGGTTCAACCTTGCACCGCTTTAATGCGCAGACTCAAACCTGGAGTGATACTGGGGTTGAGTCTTGGAGTATGACGCTGGCGTCGGACGTCATTATTACCAACGACCAATACAGCCTTGATTACGGCCATACATGGAGCGATTTACCTTTTTTAGCGGGTTTTAGCCATGAAGGTGAAAAAGTTGCGCGGGGTACGAAGATCTATCAGACCACTCGGGTCGATGAGGGAGGGGATCCCGTATCACGACAGACTTGGCGTATCGATTTGGGATTACCATCCCCAACCTGGGAAATGATGGGTGAGGAGCCCACTTCAGATTACGATGGTCGGCAAATCATAGCATTAGACTCATCTCTGGCTATGATTCGCTGGGGAATGCTTATTCCAGAGAACACGCTTCTTATTCAGAGAAGTGACGACGAGGGTGCCAGCTGGTCAGCTTTCAATACTGATTGTGTGGGTTATCCGCAGCCCCATTCAGATGGCTTTTTCTGCGGTGGTGCCGACGATACGTTGCTCTGGTACAACATGAACACCGATGTATGGACCAGTTTTGATCTAGCCGTGTTCGACGTGTTGAACTCGACAGGCGTTCTGCCTGATGCGCTTTACATTCATCGTGATGAGAAAGTGCTCAAGATGGGTCAAGACGGCTCGGAAGAGGTGATGGTCGACTATAGCGGATCTCAAAGAAGGCCCGGTGTATTTATCTTTGACGACGAAATCTGGCTAAGCTGTTTCACCATTTGGCGTAAGGCGCTTTAATCCGTTTACCCAATATACATGAACCAATTATTGGATGGGCTACACTGTCGTTATTCTAAGGTTATTATACTTAAAATATTTCAGCACCGGGTTATCTGTCTCGAGTCATTTGGAGACTGCCGAGGCACATCTCGTCAAAGGTACCGTCACCCCATCTTACTGTTCGCGTTTCAATCTGCTCGCCATCAGGTCCATAGGCTTGGTTGGCCTGAGTATTGTCCCAGGTACAAGTGATCTTCACTTGATCATCAACTTCAAGTTGCACTGGCTCCTTGAACCGATAAGAGCCTTGCCAGTTAAAGTCCCATTTCGGGATATGCAGTAGACACTCCTCACTGCCGTCTGGCTTGATGAGGTCAATCTTAACTTCTTTTCCAAGGGTGTGCATGTGACCGCTGGCCCCCCAGGCAAGGCCAGGGTGTTGAGAGAGCGGGGTCGGTGTAGGTTGGTCGGCGGCAACAATACGGGAGATACCTTCGGCGGAATAGGATATCGCGTTTTTCGGAATCTCGAACCATTGGTTGACCAGTGTCAAACCAGACGGGCTGGTTGCTGACGGCTCGTCCACTTCCCAGAAGAGAGCCTTACTCATATCGTCTTCTCGGACCGCAGCATAATTGTAGTGCATCTGCATCAAGAATTTGGTTCCTGCAGGCAAGCTGACGGTTGCGCCGTCAGGGAAGGGGCGAGTTGGCGAGCCTGGTGCATAGCCTGCAATATTGAATGCTCCGTCTAGGCGGGCGCCGTTCGGGCACCAGTAACCAGGAATATCATCCTCAGCTTCGAGCTCAGCCAATGCATCGTCATTGCCGGGGAGCACACCAAAGACGATGATGTGATGAACCACGCCGCGGTTACCCGGATCCACGCCTACCGCTTCCAAGTGTACGGTCTCGTCCCAGCCCGGGTCGACCAGAAGGCATCGCCATTCTTCGTAGAGACCTTCAGTGGGTTGAAAATCGAATCCCCAATCGGCGTAACTTGTCGGCGCACCCAAAACTTCTAGGCCGGTCGTATCAAGCACCGCTTCTTCGGGAGCCGAGGCGGGGTCTCCTGCCGGCGTATCGGCTTCTATCCAAGTGAGTAATGTTTCACGATCGGCGTCGGTCATCATGCGTTCATCGACCAACTCGCGGCAGCTGCCGTCAGTTCGTGGTGGGAACGGAGGCATCGTCTCAGAGCGAACCGCGGCTTGGATCATGTCGCGGTAGCTCACTGCTTCATCGTAGGAACCAAAGTTAAATGGGCCGACATTTCCAGGTTGGTGGCAGCTATTGCAATTTTTCGCGAGGATGGGTGCGACATGCTCGTAATAGGTGGGGCCATCGTAGTCGATCTGAGCTTGGTCGTCTGCGGCTTCTTCGCCTGAGCAGCTGATCAAAAGAAATGATACTCCGATGAGTAAGGATACGTTTTTCATCTGTTAACCCCCCAGTGATGAACTCCTATAATGGTACTGCCGCCCAGTGTACCGAGACAAGGGCGGAGATGACCCGATTGAGATTCTCAACTTTCGCTCAACAAGTGTGTCAAACAGGGAATAGCCCGCCTACATGCGCATCCTATGGCCGTGGGGCTGACATTGAAGCGAGGCGGCGTGACTTGGAGGCTGAGTCTTTTGCTTTCAGTGGACTCTCGATTTGTCGGCTGGTTCGGCTGGTTCACGCATACTCTGAACTTTAGAAGTTTCCCGAGCGCGAATGACTGACTGCATCATGGCATTTTACGCTCGAAGCAGCGTTCCCAATTAATAAATTCTCTATTAAAAACGGTCTCTTATGACGCTTGTGATTCGTCTATCGCCTTTACCTCGACTTTATTCGAAAATACGTTGTCAACCATGTCCGGCAGCACATAGAAGGTGCCCCGAAGAGAACAGAGCCCGCTTGTTTTTAGAGGGTTAACTTCAGCTTTTTGCGAGTAATGAGTTAGGAACGTAGCAGATGACAACACCTGAATTAACCAAAGAGAATATCGATTGGCCAAACCTTGGCTTTGATTACAAGCCGACGAAGTATCGCTTTGTCGCGACTTATAAGAATGGTTCGTGGTCAGACGGTGAATTGACGACCAATCAAATGGTTGAGGTTCACGAAGGTTCGCCTGCGCTGCACTACGGGCAACAGTGCTTTGAAGGTATGAAGGCACAGACTGCGAAAGATGGACACGTGCTTTTGTTTCGTCCCGATTTAAATGCAGAACGATTACGACAGTCCTGCGAGCGACTGTCGATGGTTGAAGTTCCTGAGGAGCTTTTCATCCGCGGAATTAAAGAAGCTGTACGGGCCAACTATAACTTCATTCCTCCCTATGGTTCAGGTGCTGCTCTTTACATTCGTCCATTACTTCTCGGCACCGGTGAAAACCTGGGTCTACGCCCAGCACCAGAGTATGAATTCCGCGTTTTCGTATCGCCGGTAGGCCCTTACTACAAAGGTACAGGGCTATCGCTGATTAAGTTGGCGGTTACGGATTATGACCGCGCGGCGCCCAGTGGCACCGGACACGTAAAGGTTGGCGGCAACTATGCCGGCGGCTTCGTAGCAACCAATATTGCTAAAGAGCTGGGCGCGAACGAAGCACTGTATCTTGATGCAGCCACGCGGACCTACCTCGAGGAAGCGGGCTCAGCCAATATCGTCGTCTCCCTAAGCGGTAACCGGCTCATTACGCCTAAGTCAGCAGCTATCCTGCCAAGTATAACTCGGCGCTCAGTGATGCAGATTGCTAAAGATGAGTTGGGCATGGAAACCGAGGAACGACCCATACATTTCATGAATGAGTTTAGTGGCTTCGAAGAAATGGGTGCTTGTGGTACGGCCGCGGTTATTTCTCCTGTTCAATCGATTTTGCACAACAATGAGTGGATGCACATGAAGAATAGCCGCGATGGCGTGGGCCCTGTCATGCAAAAGCTCTATAACTCTCTCACCCAAATCCAAAAGGGTGAGCGAGAAGATTCATTTGGTTGGACGGTAGAAGTCGAAATCTAGTCTTACGATTCAATGCCAGACAGCTACACAGCGTCTAATTGCTCCGCCGAGCACATCCAAAGGATTACCTTTGGTTTTTCTTCGACATAGGTGCTTATAATACCTCATCCTTTAATGTGGGGGCGTGCATGTCGTTGTTTCATCGTTCTATAATCCTGATGCTTCAGATTGGCATTGCCTTTCCCGTCTTTGCGGTTAACGGGTATGAGGCACAAGCCACCGAGTCTATGAGTCAGTGGCGCGAGATTGCGGATCAAGAGGGAATCAAAGTCTTCCAGCGCGAAGTGCCCGGAACGAGCTTCGTAAGCTTTCGCGGCATTGGTATCGTAAAAGCAGACATTTTTGATGTGTATGCTGTAATTTTCGATATTAAAAATAAGACACGCCTATTATCAAACTGCCTGGATTATCAGCTTTTAGAATACAAGGGGTTGGGTAACCTTGTTGTTTACACTAGAACCGGAGCTCCATTCGTCTTCATCAGTGACCGTGACTCCGTTTTAGAAACCCGCGTAACGTTTGAAAATGACAAAAATCGTATCTTGGCAAACTTTGAGAAGGTTGACGACAGCAGGTTCCCGCCAATGGACGACGCTGTGCGGACCAACGCTGTAAAGGGTGGTTGGATCTTGGATTCCTTAGCCGATGGGAGTACCCGGATTACCTACGAAGTAAATGCAGATCCTGGCGGACTCTTACCTGCCTGGCTTGTGAATCTTGGAAGCAGGAAGTTACCTTTAACAACGATTCGCAATATGAGAAGTCAAGTGCTTGACAAGAAAGCCTATGCAAGAAGCCGTTTCTTAGTGAAGCATCTCTACGACTTCAGTAAGTTGGTTCCTGAAGGGCATCACGCGCTCGATAGAGAGCCGGGTAGTGACGAGAAACTTCAAACTTTACTGAAGGCCTACCAAAGTGAGGCCAAATTCCCGGGGCCTAAGTGAGCTGGGGCCGAGAAATCTCTTAGAAGGCATTGAAGCCGCACAGGCCCGCTCTTGAGTCTGTGCAGCCCGAAGATCTTTCAACTCTAAGGATTGATGAGAATAGAGCCTTTTTCCCAAGTATGGACAAGTGGTTCAGTGGTCCCATCGACATTGATGAAGTCTTCTTCGCTGTAGGTGAGACGAACAGAGTCAATATAACCAGGACGGTTTGAATCTGCATCCGATACATCTTCAAACAAGACGACCAATTGATTGGCCCGTCCATCGTCATAAAGAGTACCTGGTGCAATTGGGAAATGGTCTGGGCTGATTGTCATCCACATATCGCGGCGACCACGCACCCAGGAACCTTGAGCGAGCCAGTCGTTGTCGCTTAGCCAGCGACCAATCAAGCGACCATTTAAGAAAATAGTTCCCTTGCTGCTCTTTCCTTTGATTTCTATTACCATGGGCGCGTGAAAATCAGCGCGGTTTGGAATCTCTTCAGTTGCAAAGTGGGTGGTGTAACGTGCTGACTCACCTGAACCGAAGGTGTAAGGAAACTCGGTTTGAACTTCTTCCAGCTCAGCTCCGAGAATATAGTCATCTGTCCACAGAGGCGTCACACGCCAATTCTCGAGGGGAGCGCCGGCTAAGGTGGCTTCTCCGTATAAACCTTTAAACCCGTCGTATCCTAGCGCCGGTGCCGCGAGGTGGGTGTTGCTCAGCTTTCCTCGTGCCCACATAAAGCTTCCATGTCCCCAAATCTCAACTTTAAACGCGATCTGGTTTAAGCCTTCATGGAGGTAGGGAACCACATCCTCAAAGACGTAATTTGCGACCCAGGAATCGTTATGAATTTCAGTTCCCATGGGGACTACGGTCGTAATGTAGTGACCATTTACATAGATGCCGACGATATCACTGGCATGCTGAACATAAAATGAACGCTCGTCCCAAAAGAAGAAAGGAACATGGTCCAGGTAAACATCAGCTTCATACAAGTAGTGCCCTTTGAAGAAATCGAGTTCTTCTAATGGTTGCGGGCTGTCGCCAATTGACCGTGTCGCCGAGTTGACCAAGCCTTGCTCTAGGGCATTTATGGCTGAGATTGTCCCAGCTGAGATATCCGGTAATGAGGCAAATTGAATATCCCGGCTGATAGTGAATCGTTGAAATCCATCTGTAGAATCGTCTTGGATCCAAATATAGTACTCGGCAAAAATTTGCTCCTGTTCGTATTCGAGGGCCAATGCGCCATCGTCACCGCGTTGGTAGACAACGTAGTCAAGTCCGATGGTGAGCCCGGCCCCATTGCTGTCTTGGTGATGCCAGGTTCTGCCGGCGAGATCCGTTGTTAGGATAACGATACGAAGGTCTTGTTCTCCGGTGGTTTCTACGAGCATGCTCTTGAGGCCGCTGTGTTCGTATACGAAAGCATAGCGGTTATCGTTAGAGTCGACGAGTTCCACGCCCTCGGGTAGTGTGAAGTTTACATCTCCCGCTAATTTTTCGAGCACCAACTCACCTTGGGTGTTTTCCTTGCCGTATAGAATCAATAGTTTTTCGTCATCGAGGCTGCGGTGCATCAACACTTCGCTCGTGCTGTAGGCCATGTTTAGAGAGCTATTGAGTTCAAGGTTCGCCACCAGCAACATGGCGTAATCGGTTTCAAGGTCACCGAGTTCTCCTTGCGGGAATTGCTCTGCTGGGACGGTAAGTTCGGTGTAGAGTGGGAGAGTCTCACCGTCAAAATAGATGCTCTCGGGTGATAGCACCTGATCAACATGAGACTCATTCAATACACTTAAGATTTTCTCACCGCGAGTTCCCTCGTACCAATAGTGGTATCTCGACCATCCTTCGGCCGCACCGATGTGTCCGTGGTCTATGGTGACTCGGTCGTCTTCATACGACCACCACCAGCCACCACTTCGGTTTGGGTACTCTTGCCCGCCAATGGTTTCTTGGAAGTCGTCGAAAAACAAATTGGCTCTTCTAAATTGATAGAACTGAGGGCGCATCACACCGGAAGGGGAGACGATACCACCGTAATCAATAACATTATGAAAGTAGCCGACGACTGGACTTACAAACCCTGCAAGTAGGTTGTCTATGGTGAAGTCAAATATCGTTTCGGGTTGAAAGGCACCCAATGCGGCGGGAGAGTTTCCGTAGCATCGAGTATCAGGTCCGTTAACTTGAGCTACAACAGAGTTATTTCGTCCCTCTTGGTGCGAACCAAAAATATTGAAACCAAAATACCCATCCAGGCCTCCCATAACGAGACGTTTCATCATAGCTGGTTGGCGATTGGTTTCGGTGGTTGCACTGGGGTAATCGACATAGGCACCGCCGAATTGTTCGGGGTCGTGCATGGAGGTAACGATATCCATGGCCCGTTTCTCAAGGTAATCGCTGCAGTAAATGTTGGGCATAGGAACCACGCCTTCAACATCCCCCATGCCGCTAACTTCTGGCTTGCCCGGACACGTTGTAATCGGAAGTGTCTCGGTGCTCTGCCGTACGATATCTCGAAGCTCACCCAGGTATTCTCCGGTGTTCAGAG
Source organism: Deltaproteobacteria bacterium (assembly GCA_018668695.1). Lineage (NCBI taxonomy): Bacteria > Pseudomonadati > Myxococcota > Myxococcia > Deltaproteobacteria bacterium. The sequence goes on along the minus strand of JABJBS010000232.1, from coordinate 40,053 downwards.
CCTGCTCTGATGGACGTTCGGGTTTTCCATCAAGCGTGAAGGCTTTTTCACCTTCGAAGATGGTTTCGAACCAGTCGTATTCATTTTCCACAGAGTAAAGAATGATTGGGCCGCCATTTTCGATGAAGTAGGGTGAGACCACTTGATTCAGTGCGTTTAAGTATCGTGCAGATACCGCAAGATAGTCCGGATCTGCAGTTCGTAGGTTATAGAGACCATCTTCTTCAAGTGAGTCCTTGGTCGTGTGTGGAATCAACCAAGATGGAACACCGCCGCCATTCCATTCGTTGGTGAAGTAGGGACCCGGACGAAGATAAATATACAGCCCCAATGCGTGAGCTATGTCTAAGAATTTAGGGAGGTTGTAAGTCTCGAAATCAAACTCGCCGGGACGCGGTTCATGAAGGTTCCACGCAACATAGAGGTCGATGGTATTAAAACCGGATGCCTTAAATCGTTGTAATCTATCCTGCCACTCTGTTTCAGGAATTTTAAACCATTGCAGAGAACCCCCACGTAAAAGCGTGTACTTACCATTTAGTTTAAAGCCGTTCTTATTCAATTCGATACTGGGAGCTTGAACCGAGTCCTGGATATCATCGGAGGTCGTGGGCTCTTGAATGATTTGCTCGATGCTCAGGTATTCCTCCTGTGCAGGTTGTGCGAAGCCTAGGAGGGCTTTGAGTTGTTGGTGTAACGCGTTTGTCACATTCGCGACACCATTTTGACTCAGTCGCTCTTGCTCATTGATGGGGGCCTGACAGGCAGATAAGAGGAGGAGCGCAAGCATAGCGGTCGTAGCTTTGAAGATTCTCATATTTTTATCCTTTATTCGGGTATTGCGGATACTTTCCCCTCTTCGACCTGCAGAGATCTCACAACCCTAAAAAGTTGGTTTGGAAAGTCGCTCACAACTTTCTCAAAAACGTTCATCCGAAATAGTGAGTTGATTTCTTTTTTGGGACTGGCAACCGTTAAGCGGTCATACCAAAGCGGTTAAGTTCAAGGCTGTAGGTAACTTGAGTTACTATATGATGATGTTGAGACTGTTGTTTTGGCTGAGCGTGGTGCTCTTGGCCCGTTGGTATGAAGGCAGAGGCAGTAGATGATTTAGCTGAAGACGCTCTTAGGCAAACGTTTGGTGCTCTTAGACCAATGAGCCAAGTTGGCGGTAGCCTCCGACTCGGTGTCATTTAAATGGCGGTTAATGGTCTCGATCATCGTATCGAACGCTTCGCCTTCTAGGTTGGAAGGAACTTCAATCAAGCTTCCAAACTGATAAACAATCTTTGCGAACGGTTTGGGGATTTTGGTCTTATCCCAACTTTTCGAGATGACCCAATAACGGTCTGCGACGGCCGCGACCGGTAAAATCGCAGTTTTGGTTTCCATCGCTGTTTTCAAAACACCAGGCTTGCATTGCTTCCGGGGTCCTCGTGGGCCGTCTACTGTAAAGGCAGTCGCGACGCCGCGGTTTATGGAGTCCTCTAGGGCCAGCCGAGCTTCTTTGCCGCCTTTGCTGGAGCTACCTCTTACGGTTTCGTACCCAAGGCGTCGGCATATAAAATCGACGAATTCGCCATCCTTAGACTGACTGATTAAAAAACAGTACTTCATGCCCGCTTGGCCTAAAACTCCGGACAGAGCGTGCTCATGCCAAGAGGCTAGGCAGTAGCTTCCTTCATCTCGGTGCGCCTTTGCGGCTTCAAGATTGGAAACGCCGGCGTAACGAAATCGGTAGGTCAGCTTGAATAGCCGGGCCAGCCCATAGAATATGTAACACAATAATTTCGTAGACACGGCTCAGCTCTCCTGTTCTGCAACCTTAGCTCTGCATATCGCTCTCCCACACCTGTCACAAGGGAAAGGCAAGGAAAGCCAGCCCTAACGACCGGCTGATTTATGAACTACTTTTCTACCTTTCAAGCTAGTGGCGACCCTGAAAAAAATATATCGTATAGGGAGGACGGCTAGATAATACGTCTATGCCAATGCAACCGACGGGATCGTATGAACGCCCCGGAGCTGACTGGTCGATGAGCCAAGTAGAGGGTGCCGTGTTATCTTACGCACAAAACTCAGAAGATGTTCTCTTAAGTCGAGTTCTTAAAGACACATCAGGAATTTATGTCGACGTTGGTGCTTGCCATCCGATTATTGATTCAGTCACCTATGCGTTCTACGAGCGCGGTTGGACAGGCATCAACCTGGAGCCCACGCGTGCTATGTTTGAGCGTCTCCAAAGTGTGCGCCCCCGTGATATCAATCTAAACACGGCCATTTCAAGTGAAGACGGACACGAAACCTTCTATGAGTGTCGAAAGCATTTGCCTCTTTCCACGATGAACCCAACGGTAGCGGCTGAGATACGCCAATCAGGTGGAGTTCTTGAAGAGCGACCCATTGAAGTGAAAACACTTGCGACCGTCCTGACTGAGCAAAACATATCCAGAATCGATTTTTTAAAAGTGGATGTAGAAGGCCACGAAAAAGAAGTGTTGTCTGGAAATGACTGGGGGAAATTTCGCCCGACGGTACTGGTCATCGAATCAACCCACCCCCGGTCGACAATAGGGGAGTACCAGTTGTGGGAGCAGATTATACTCAAGGCTGGATATGTTTTTGCCGTCTTCGATGGGCTCAATCGGTACTACGTAAAGCAAGAAGAGTCAGGTTTGGTGGAGGAGTTATCGCGCCCGTTGAGTGTGTTCGATGAATATGTGCCCTTTCGGCAATTTGCCCAGATACGATTTCTCCGCGATGCGGTGGCGCGGACGTTAGAGGATTCAGAGCCTGTGACCGGAGAAAACCTGAAGACGTTGCTTGATGCCATGGTGGATGATCCGATGCTTTGCCAAAAGTCGCCTGCGTTTCTCGGCCAGACCCTGAAGGACATCATCGCCAAGAGCTGAACCAGATGGGTACAACCCGTCTTATTGGTGGTTAACATCTCTATTAACCTACTAAAATATTGACTGTTTTCGATGTCGATTTGAACTCTTAGAGGACAGTTTCTACGATTATCGTTAGGGAATATTGACCAAGCCGGGTAGATGGAAGCATTCTAGATATTGATAGAATCATGGGGAAGTTGAACCGCCCCGGCAATGTAAGCTAGCTTTATATTATTATGTCGAAAAAACGAATATGCATCATAGGCGCAGGTCCTGCAGGTTTGATAAATCTTGCTACATTTGTTCGTGATTTGGATATGTCCGAGTGGGATGTGGTGCTTTATGAGAAGTCCGGCCGTTTCGGTGGCGCTTGGGCTTGGCAGGATAGCGAATTCACCTCGACAAGTACTAAGTTCGCTACTCAGTTTGCGACATTTGTTAAGTTCACTACTGATGACGGTTTCTTTCATGGCCAAGAATATGGCGAATACCTTACGACCTTTGTGGAGGAGTTGGGTATCGGTGACCGTATCAATTTGAATTCGGAAGTCACGCGATGCGTTCGTACCGATAATGGTTGGTCGGTCGCGGTGAATGATGGCGAGGCTCAAGATTACAATTACCTCATTCTCTGTTCGGGGTTGGCTAACCGACCGAAGAGACAAATGGATTATATGGCGAACTTTACTGAGCTGGAGTCTAAGACTGAAGCGCTTGAAGGTAAGACCATTTTGATTGTGGGAGGAGGAGAGTCCGCGGTTGATGTGGCGGCGCGCTATTCCAAAGACAACAAGATTGTTTTTTCGCTAAAATCGGGGATTCGTCTGTCGCCTCGCATGCATCCAATTCGAGGTGTGCCATCCGATTATATGCGAAATGAGTTACTGCTAAGAATAAAAGAAACTTGGCGAAACTTTATTGGTGGCAAGTTTGTTCGCTTCGTAAAGACATTCTACACCAATATTCAAAAGCTGACGATTCCAGAAGAAAAGATTTGGCACACCACAGATGAGAAGAAGAGGCGCGAGATTGAACTCGAGCTTTTGAGTAATGCAAAAGACGAACTCTACAATGTTTTTCATACCAAGAATGACGACTTTTTAAAGAACCCGCATAACGTAGAAGTTTGGGGGCCAGTCATTGATTACACGGACTCCAGCGTAACTCTCAAGCGCATTGCTCGAGATGAGACCACCGAAATACGACCTGACTATTTGGTGAATGGCATCGGCTATTTGTCGGATATGGATTACTTAGGTGATGATATCAAAGTTGCTGATTTCGTATATGCAGTCGTTCATAAATCCGACCCGTCTGTTTTTCTGGGAGGTTTTGCACGGCCTGTTATTGGTAATATTCCCACAATATGTGAGCTGCAGGCACGGTGGATTTGCGATATCATAATGGGTAAAATATCTAGGCCCACTCTCGCAGATTGGGAACGCGACCGAGCAAGCCAAAAACGCAAGTATCCTATGATTAATACGGATGCCGTTTACCCTACAGATATGTATCCGTACTGTGAAACAATTGGCCGGCGTCTAAGGACCAAGAAAAGTTACCGGTCGGCAAAAATGCTACTGACTCCATTTTCAACTCTTCGCTATTTTCCGACTGAGGAAAACGTGAAGCTTGTTGAGAGCAGTCCTGCTTTTATGCCTTGGGTATTTTTCCCTTTGATTTGGTGGATGCCGGAAGAAAAAATACACTGTGTTTTGCCGGACGCGAGCCAGTCGGCGAATCAATTGACTGCGAAGAGCACTGAGTAATATCGAGGCGAGTTCTGAACCAACACATCATAAAACAGTTTCTTCGTCACCCGTCGGTGAAGATGGGCTTGTGTGTGTGGGTTGCCTGGACGGCAAGTATGCTCGCGATGGATGCTTTTCATCTTTTCGGTGATTACGCTTTTATTTCTTTAACGATGACTCTGGCCTCATTTATTGCAGGTGCAACCAGCGAGGGCGGGGGTGCGGTAGCGTTTCCGGTACTCACCATTTTCTTCGATATCGATCCGGCAATAGCTAGAGACTTTTCGTTAGCCATTCAATCAGTGGGAATGTCGGCTGCGGCTTTGACGATTTTCTCTTCACGGATCCAGATAGAGAAAACGGCATTAATTTTCGCTACACTTGGTGGGGTGCCGGGGCTTTTCGTAGGACTTTACTTTATCGCGCCGCACATGAGTCCCGTCTATACGAAGATGTTCTTCGTCTCTCTTTGGCTCAGTTTTGGTGTGGTGGTCGCCTACAGGCACTTATTTAGTACCAAGAGCTTTAAACAGGAGTTGCGGGGAGATCCGCGCACAGTGAAGCGCCAATTGGTTATTTTGGGATTGGTCGGCGGAACTGTAACGGGCATCACTGGTTCAGGCATAGATATCGTGGTGTTCTCTTATTTAGTCCTTGAACATCGGGTGGACATTCGTATTGCTACGCCGACCTCTGTGGTTTTGATGGCTGGAAATGCTCTCGTCGGTATTACAATGCGCCTTATGGACAGTCAGCCTGTTGAGACGATTACCTGGAATTACTGGCTGGTTTCAATTCCTATTGTTGTGGTTGGTGCGCCTCTGGGTGCACGCTTTATTGCTACTCGCTCTTACAAATTCGTGGCCGGCTTACTTTGTACAACCATATGTGTTCAGTTTATTGGAGCTATCCTCATTGTGCCACAGAGTGAATATTCTCTCTTGCTCACCATGGCGACTTTCGGTGTGGGCTTCATGCTTTTCAGCGGGACATTTCACAAAACGATAGGAAGGCTCGGTTAAGTTACAATTCTTGGATTTGCTTAAAAAATGGCAACTCTCCAAGTCGGTCTGGTTCGAACACTTGTACTCTGGTCGATTCTCTTTCAGAATGATTGTTGCGGTGTTTACCGAAAATCTAAGAGGGCACTATGAAAATCGAAGCGTTGGCATCTCATTTAAATTTATCCGAACAGGTTGTTCAGGAAGCCGGGAAGTCTCTTGGTATCTCTTCACAACAAGATGTTAGCACCGCCGACCTTCAACGCATCCGAACTTATCTAGAACCAATACACACCTTCGATGCTGCAAAATTTGATGCTTTAATTTTGGCTACTCCCGCACCCAAGCCTGAGTTGGTAGCGCCCACACCTGGAGGTATTTCGACTCAGCCAGGGGCTTCGGCTTCTTCTGGACCGAGTGTCGGCCGAATCGACATGTCTGCTTTCGGAAATCTCGGCGATAATATTGTTTCTCGACTGGCTCGCAACGACCTGAGCCTTAAACGAAAAACTCGAAACTGTGGTGATACTGCGGGGATGGTACTGGGCGGACTTCGGGATTTATCGAGTACCCAGACACAACGTGAGGTCAATTTAGAGTCGGTACTTGCGGCATTATCGAAACCTGCCATTGAGCATGAAGTATGGGATATAACGGTTCATCAACATACTTTCACGTTGGAGCGCCACCCAGGCGGAGCGAATATGCTGATCCAGTCTTATCAACCCGGTTACAACGTACAGCATTGGTGTGGGCTCGCCGATCCGTACTTGGATAATGATGCCTTGGCCGATTTGCCCGAGACTTGGTTTGAGCCAAGCGACGAGAAAGTCGCACAACTGTCTGAGCGTATATCAAGGCTCTACAGCTCATCTCGGGAGGTTAGGGCTAACGTATGGGAAGAGCTTCCTTTTAACCCTCAAGATGCGCTGGTGGACAGCGAACGGATGGATACACTGGCCTTTTCTGCCAACCACATCACGTTTGATGCGCCCGACAGCATGGGGGCGACCTTACGGGGACTCACTAAGGCCATCGACGACCTGTCTTGATCGGCCAACCTTTACACGAGATCTCTTGACTCGTAGAGTTAAGCTGCCGAGAGGCGAGGAGGTCGTATCCATGTCGATACCCGAGAAGATGATGGCAGTTGTAACCACGGGAAATGGTGGCTACGACAAGCTAGAGTACAAAGAAGTTCCGACACCTAAACCAGGGCCCGGTGAAGTACTGCTTCAGGTGCTTGCCGCTGGCGTGAACAACACTGAAATCAACACTCGACTGGGTTGGTACTCGAAGACCGTTACATCGGCAACCGACTCACAAGCCGCCACCGAAGAGGACGACCCAACGCACAAGGAAGATGGTGGCTGGAATGAGAAGACCCCATTTCCGTTTATCCAAGGAACCGATTGTTGTGGCCGCGTGGTGACCGCCGGTGAGGGAATCGACGAGAGCCTCATGGGCAAACGTGTGATGGTACGTGCGTGCATGCGCGGTCCTGATGGGTTTGCTTCCATGGATAATATTTGGATGGCGTCAGACTTTGACGGTGCATTTGCACAATTTGTTAAAGTACCGGCCACTGAAGTCTTCCCAGTGGATTGTGATTGGAGTGACGTGGAGTTGGGCTCCATTCCATGTGCCTACGGTACAGCCGAGAGTATGGTTCATCGTTCAGGCGTGAAAGCGGGAGATCATGTACTGGTGCCAGGTGCTTCCGGGGGCGTAGGTTCAGCTGTGGTACAGCTTAGCAAGCGGCGGGGGGCTAAGGTCACGGCTATTTGCGGGAAGGCGAAGGCAGAGCGCGTAAAAGCATTAGGCGCAGATCAGGTTTTTACTGGTCGCCACGGAGATTCCGAATGGAAAGCGATGATGCTGCAAATCAAAGATTCTGCGGATGTGATTATCGACAATGTGGGCGGCGATGGCTTCCCGGATATGATTGACGCTATGAAGCGCGGCGGCCGCTATGCAACCAGTGGCGCTATCAGCGGTCCTATTGTGAGCCTCGATTTAAGAACAATGTATTTGAGAGACCTTACTCTTATTGGGTGTACTGCCTGGGATGAGCCTGTATTTCCCAACCTCGTTGGGTATATCGAGCGGGGTGAAATTAAACCTCTTATTGCTCAGACCTTTGCACTGGAAGAAATCGCCGAAGCTCAAAAAACGTTTCTTGAGAAGAAGCATGTAGGTAAATTTGTGTTGGTGCCCGCTGATGTTGAAAGTTAAGAGAGGTCCTTATGGAAGAGAGAGCTGAGATATTACCACCGGAGCTCAAGGAAATCGCTCCTGTCTGGAGAGATTGGCATACAGTTGGCGATGATTTTAGACGCTTTGAGGGACTGGCGAAGGTTGAGCAAGAAGCCATTATGCGCGGTGAGACGGTAGCATCCGAAGTGGTCATCAACGATGACATGCTTTGGGGAAGTGTTTTTCGTTATGAGGCTTCGATGAAGCCGGAAGAGCTTGCGGCAGTGTTTCATGATTACGATGGTCAGTATCGTTTTGTGCCAGGTATGCCGGAGACGAGAGTTGTAAATCGTACCGAAAAGCTGCACCGGGTTTTTCACCGTATTAATCCCATTACCTTTTTGTCGCATGGAGCACAGACTTCATGGCCTGCTTGGCTCTACAATGCGCTTTGTTATTCCTATCAGCTTGATGAAGAGGTTTTCAGTACACCCACCAACGATGGGCCGGGCTATGCCATCCGCTGGACGATTCCGCTTGAGACCCAGGTGATGGGCGCGCGCGAGAATGGTGAGATCATGTTTACCCGAATGGGTGCGGGCACCTTAATGTCCTATAACAACGCTACTGAGCCTTTTGGCTATAAAACACTCAAGGCTATTGTACCTGATGGACTCCTAACGAGGCTCTACATCGCCATGGGGAATGTTGCGAGCGATTACTACAAGCGCACGGTAGAGGGTTTTTTGGATGTCGCCAAAGGCATGAGTTCGGATGCTCTCAAAGTTGATGTTGAGCGGATGCTGTCGCAGCCAGGGCTTTGATTTCGAGCTGAGGCACTTCTTGTGGTTTTTCTTATGGGGCTGATTGTTCATGGTAGCTGAAGTTTAAGTTTTTACGCCTTGTCCATTTATCCTGGAATTTCACAAACAATTCATCAGATGCTGTCTCGAAAACTTTCATTCTTAAGTAATCTTCTTCGTTGGTGTGTCATTGAGTTCCCGGTTCAGCAACGACTGCTCGAGCGCTACCCAGACCATCTTAAGTTCATGCCAGGTAGATGAAATCTTAATTCTTGGTTGCCAGTTCGGTTGGCTCCAAGAGCCACTGAAAGTTATCCAGTAGCACAAGGGAGTCCATAGACGAGTCGCCGGTATCCCAAATCAGGAACTCAATGGTAATTTCTTCTCCAGGAACGACCGGTGCCGAGGTCGTGAGCCAGCTTGTCGCCCCAGAGTTGTCTGTCCTTGTAGAAAAGGTCAGAAGTTCTTCAGGTCCGTCCGGGCAAGCACCCAGCGATGTTTCACAGAGGTCGGTTTCTTCGTTGCAGGTAAGTGTGCCGGGGCAACCGTCCCCGTCTTCGTCGCCGTAACCACTGTAAGCATCGTAGACGGTACCTGGCTCCTGGCAAGTCATGGGAGCACACGTTGTGAAGAAGGCGTTGTTAACCGAAACAGGGTTCCCGGCTGCATCAAAGGAGATATTTTTGTCTTCTGGTATGTCGCTGTGCTCGCTGGTTAACATAGCGAGAAAGAAGTCATTAAACTCGGTGCAAATAAATTGCGGGTATTCATAGCTAAAAAACCTGAACTCAAATTGGAAACCCATTGCATTGGTTGGGACACGGATTCTCGCACTCACTTTGACTGTGTCGTAGAAGGTTGCATTGGGGACAGCGCATCCGTCTGCCGTGACGAGCTCATTGTTATGAGCTAGCAGGTAGTCTTCGGGCCCCGACTGTTCGACATAGACGCCGTCTGAGATATCTTCGGTATAGCCTGGGTCCTCAACGCCTCTGGCATCACCCGAGGATAGAACCGTCAATGTTGAGTTTTTCCGTGTAGGCATGCTGCCCGCTGAAAAGCCCTCCAGTACGCTTGTTTGTATCTCCAAAGGAGACGCAGTGCCGGAGATGTTGGAGGTCGTACTCTCAATGACTCCCCATTTATGAGGGTCGTCTCCTGTGAATTGGCATAGGTCCATTGCCATAATGAGATCTGACCCGGTGACCGCATCAAGAACCATGGATTCACTGCAATCTGTTGCGGGTTCGTTGTCGATAACTCCGTCACAATCGTCATCCAGTTCATTGCCGGCTACATCAAAGGCACCCGGATTCACGAGGGCTGGGTTCTCCGCGCAGTGTTGCATGGGGTCATCGCAGCAATCGCCATCACACATGGTAAAGCCGTCACCATCGGCATCTTCTATTTCGTCGATGGTACCATCACAGTCTTGATCGATGCCGTCGGGTTCACAGAGTTCGTAGATGGGCAGTGTTTGGCCTTCACATGGCCCCCATTCGTTACCGTTACAGGTCTCGATTCCACTGGCACAGGCTCCGACCCCCGCAGTTTCTGGGGCACCGTAATAGCATTCTCGCTGATCGCCAATGCTACAGCTGCATTCACCCAAGGTCTCACATCCATTGATTAAGATTCCATCGCAGTCCGAGAAACCTTCGCTGCATATGCACGCATCGTCTACACAAGTCTGATTGTCTAAGCAGTTGTGGCATCCTACGGCGTCGGAGTTTTCCTCGACAGGCAGGCCGGAAGTTGTATTTCGACTATTCATACAACCGCCCGATAGAAGAGCGAAACAAAGAGCAATACTTAAGAAGACGCACCTCGATGGGCGAGAGATGGACTCGTTCATGATGTATCCTTTTATGCGAATCTTGGTGCAAGGCTGTGAATCATTGCAGTCAAGAGACTTCGAATTTTTGCGAAGGCTAACAACCCAAATTTCAGTCGGCCAGGGTGAAAATTTGAATTAAGCGGTAGAATTTAAGCCCAATGTGATCTTGAAAAAGTGAACAATGTGCCGGGCTTACCTACATCATAAGCAGTTGGACTCAGTTGAGGCTTTAGAATGTCCCGAGAGGGCGTTTAGACCGGGAATAGCGAAGGTTTGAATTACTTACGCAGAAGTCGGTTGCCTCGGTTTGAGCTAAGCGCGGAGCGCTATTACCTAAATTTGTGGGCACCGACCTCTAGATTCAGAGGATAAGTCGGAATGTTCAAATCAAGCGACCATCGACTTTAGCTCATAATCTCCTCATTATATAACTGTTAGGGCCTTCGAAAAATAAGGAGATTTCTATGATATTTCGTTCTCTGACTCTGATGTCCGTTCTGGCTACGTTCTTTTTGCTAGCCTCTTGCAGTGATTCTGCAACGACTGACGAAAGACCAACGCTACCCATACCTGCAGAAGATGCAGGTATTCAGTTTAGCTTTGAGTATACAGTGCCTGCAGCCAGTGAGGTCTGGAAATGCGCTGTCTATTCGGTACCGTCCGATGACTTTTCCTACATCAACAGCGTTGAGTCGATATCGAATGCCGGCATGCATCACATGACCTTAGGCACCATGGGGTTTACTGGGCCGCAGTTTGAAGATGGAGTCTATGACTGTGAGGAGTTACTCTTAGAGAATATGACCGACTTGATTCTTTTCTTCGGTAACCAAGGCGGAGATAATAACTTTAGTCTACCAGAAGGTGTAGTGGCGACTATTCCGCCGGGAATTAAGGTCATTCACGAATTACATTACGTGAACCCAACTGAAGAACCCGTAGACATCTATTCTTACGTGAATGGCTATTATATTTCTCAAGATGAAATCACCGATGGCATCTGGGGCGGACAAATTCGTGACGAAACGCTAGATGTAAAGGATGGCGAGGACTCCGTTGAGTGGACACGGTGCGTGATGAATGAGGCCGTTGATGTACTCTTTATCGGATCACATACGCACAAGCTGGGTGTGGAGTTTACCGTTGCAAAGTTTGATGGAGAAAATACAGGTGAAGTGTTTTACCGCAACACAGATTGGCACGACCCAAAAATTGTCCAGTTTGAAGAGCCTATTCGCCTAGAAGTGGGAGAAGGTTTTGAGTACCAGTGTACATTCCGAAACAATACGGGAGCCGACGTGGCTTACGGTTCAACTGCTGCAGACGAAATGTGTAACTTGACGATTGTTCACACGCCAGACAGCCAATCGGCTCAGTGTGAAGTTGTTGAAACAAGTGATGGGGTGATTTGGTCTAGAAACTAAAGCGCTGCTCGTGAGATGAACGAGATTATCGCCAAGCAACTGTCTTAGCGATAGTCTCTCTCCGAGTTAAACCAGTCTTCTGCGGTATAAGCCCGTCGCCAAGAAAGTTAGCAACATCCAGCTGATGGAATATCCATACGTTGGTTGTGAGGCGGCGCTGCAGCCAGAACTTTCAGTCTCAGAATCAGACGCGTTGTTTGAAGCACCCACTGTGTCTTCTTTGTCGTCGTCATCCTCGCTCTCATCATCACCGTTATCTTCACTTTCATCATTTTCATCGGTCTCATCACCGGTTTCAGTTGTGCTATCTCCGGTATCGTCACAATTTCCACCTGTTCCACTATCGCCGCTGGTGTCAGAGGCATCGCCAGGAGCATTGCTCGACTGAGGCTGAAGGACCAAAACACCAATGCCAAATCCTTGATCAACAATTGAAACCACAGCCCCATCGTCGTGGAGGGAGACATATTCTGATGCTGAATCAGGCGCTTCTGTTTCGCCTGGCTCTAGGAACGAGTCCACCCGGTGCCAGACTTCGTTGCCATTCTTATCAAGCTTAACCAATAGGGCTCGCCAAGTTCGTCTGGGATCTTGCATACACTCTGTGTGAATCGCGGAGCCCGTACTGTACTCTCCGCAACCTTCGATGCCCGTACCGCAGGCTACGACCATGCCGCCATCCTGAGTTCCTTGAGTTCCCCAGCACTCGTCATAGATTAAGGTGGGGTTTCCGGCACCGAGACCAGCGAACGCTCCGATACCGCCGACGGGATTGCCCACGGCTTTGTGCCAGACCACATCTCCGCTAAGGCTCAGCCGGGTGATGCTCCCATCGATACCGCCTTGTTCTGGGTGGTAGTGTCCAACGAGGACGATGCCTTGGGCACTGCCATTTTCAGTCAAGATGGCAACGTCCGTGATCTCTCCATGGTCGGGATATTGATTGGACCATTGCACGTCACCCGATGCGCTTACCTGAAACACATGACCGGCTCCTTCGTCAGCATCGAGCGCTGCAACAATGTAGCTTCCGTTTGGAAGCTGTCTTACGCCTTTGCCAGAATTGGCGCCGGCCAGAGTGGTTATCCAAGCAGAAGACTGGGGAGCGCCGTTGGAGCTTAGTTGGTCAGCGGTGAAGTACTCGAGGAATGCAGACCCATCTGAAGGATTGCCGTAGGACTTAAAGCCTTCAATGCTTCCTGGCTGGGCATTCATCACGCCGGTGAGAACCATGCCACCATCCGCGGTAATGAGCATGCTTTCGTAGGCGCCGTCGCGCGCGCTGCTGGGGTCGGCGAGGGTGGCTTCCCAGATCTTAGAACCGGTTGCGAGGTCGTATTTAACGAGGTAACGGTCTATGGTGGCGCCGTTGGCGTATTTAAATCCAGAAGCAAAAAGGGCCGAGCTCGTTGATACGACGTTGTTGAAACCATCCATATTGCCATTGCTGCCGATGGTTTGACTCCATCCGTAATTGGAAAAGTCTTCTGCTTCCATAAACGATGTACCGCTCAGAGAATCACCGTTGAATTTCAATATAAACCCATCTTGGTTACCAGAGGTATCCATCGACTTTCCGACCACTGCGTAGCCACCGTCTGCGGTTGTGATACCGTGAACAGGGTGAGGGTCTTCGCCGCAGCAATCTTCACCGAATCCAATATAAAACGAAGGAGCGGGTGCGTTGTCGCTGACTCCTGTGCTGGCGAGGCTGAGAGTAGGACTCAAGCACCAGGCGACCAGAAGTAGACAGAGAGCGGGGAAGGTGTGGGGAATGTTATAACGAGTAGGGAATATGGCAGAGGGGGACACATGAAGCTCCATTCGCGGGCCTTTCGCCGGACTTAGCTAAGCCTCGCAAAATGTAGGACCCGCCATTCATCAACATGGGTAACTTTTTAGATAGCAAACGGTTCATTCGAGACGATAGTCTCAGAATTCAAAAGCGGAAAACTGTTTAAGTGCCTTAAAAAGAGTAGGTTGAAGGCTTGTCGTCCAGTTGGATACCTGCACGAAAACACCACGCTATGGGTAGGAGAAGAGTAGCAGATTGGGCTACGGATCAATCGCGGCGAATACCCCAGGCGGTTATCGGTTCTTCAATACCCTTAACTTTCTCTTCACCGAGTTGTATTAATTGACTGGTATGATTTGCGATACTTTCTGAGAATACAGCTGATGCACCGAATGTTTTGCAAAGGCTTTCAAGGCGGCTGGCTAAATTAACAGCTGGTCCCATCACTGTAAAATCGAGCCGTTGTTCTGTGCCGATATTTCCATAAAGTACTTCTCCCACATGGCCACCAAAACCAATACCCAAGGGTAGCTTTAAGTTCTCTCCCAATTCCGCAACGCCGGATACGGATTCCTGCACTGTTCCGACCATCGACTCAGAGACGTTTTGGCTGTTGTGGTCTTTATCGATGGGGAAAATAATAAGCATGGCATCGCCGATGAATTTTAGAATTTCACCTCCGAACTTTTGTACAGAAGGCCCAATGACATCAAAGACAGAGTTAACGATGGGGACGATGCCCTCGGCTCCAAGTTTTTCAGTTAAGGCCGTAAACCCTCGTATGTCGCAAAATAAGATTCCCGCTTCAATCTTTTGAGTGTTGCCGCGAACAAATTCCCCAGCAAGTACTTTCGGCCCGGTAATTCGTCCGATGTAGCTTTGCGCGAGGTGCGCCGCTGCGGAACCCTGGTATAGTGCGTCGAGCGTGCTTGAGAAGAGCGGCTCCAGCACCGTTAGCACGTCTTCAACGACTTCAGGGAACCTAGAACGACAGGCGATACTCATCGGTTGGATAGTTTTGTTGGGAAGAGACAAAGCCATGGCGATGTAGTCTTTGTAACCATCTTCGGTCAGTTGTTTTAAACGCTTGAATTCATGTTGGATTGCCTCGAGATCAAATCGAGCAAAGTCGCAGTGGTCAACGACCAATGGATAATAGGGAGAGCCGCGCAGAGAGTCGGGCACACTGGCTTTATCTTGCGGTGAGTCGCTGTGGGGCCAGTACTGAAGTTGAACCTCTGAGTCTCTTATCCAAGTAAGGTTCGCAAATGAGTAGATGGGATGGCGAAACCCGAAGAGCCTTGATGCTGGAAGATTGACTCGGTCTGCCTTAATACCAAATGACTCCAGGACTTGAGCGACGCCGAAAACAAAAGGGCCGAGGCATCCTAAAGTCCGAGACTTGTCCAGGCAATCACGCAAGGTAGCTCCGGCTTGTTTGAGCCGGTGTGTGGGAATACTTGGCACTGCTGTCATTGGATCTGTCATTCTTTACCTGACATTAGAGTAACTTATCAGATAGGTCGGCGAAGGACTTACCTAGCATATTCGGGTGATAAGAACATAAGAATCAGTAAATGTTCAAGTCGGGCAGCGAGCCATTCAGCAGGTTTTCTGGCGACCGGCCAGTCTTAAAAAGGTTACCGGATGCGTTGACGCTGCATGAAGCTCTTGTCGAAGAGTCCCAGGTTGATACCGAATGCGAGACCGTCGAGACCGTGGCCTAGGTGATTGATGCCGAATTCTACTCGGAGACGGTCGATTCCAGGGAAGAGTAGATGAGGCCCCATATATAGACTCTGTAGAAAGACCGGTTTGCCGTCGGTGGTCCGCCACTGCATCACCGCGTCGACTCCAAAAACCCATTGCAGCCCGTAATAAAGATTACTCCCCAGCACTTCGAATGCTGAGCGTTCAAAGAACTCCCAGCGGTACTCAAGTGTGGTTAACACCTCATGATGTGCGTAAAAGTCGGGTCGAAGTCCGTAGGTACGGAGTGTGTTGGCGCCTCCTGCATGCAGATAATCATAAGCGCCTTTTGTGCCTGGCCGGTAACGCCCTAAGATTGAAAGGACTGCTACATCCTGCCCAAACGCAGGGAGGTAAAATCTAGCGTCTCCTAGGAGCTCTTGGTAGTTTGCTGGTCCGCCTAGGAATCCACCAAATTGAGCAATGGTTAATTCGTAGTACTGGCCGAAGTGCGGGTTGAAGTATTTTTCACGGCTGTCGTAAATGAGGCCCATTCCTAATTTAGGCACCCAGTCTCTGTTGCCCTCGGACAAGAAAATCGGATGGGTGGTACCATCTCCAGGAGCAAAGCTGTTGGTCTCTGGGTCATGAGCAACCATAAAGAGTGAACCAATAAATACCAGCTTGAGAGGCCATTGCTCGACGATTTGATATTGCGTGCTGGCTTCTAGGTAAAAGGAGTCTTCTTTATAGTTTAGCAGTGGATTGATAGAGTTGGTGTGTACCGCTGTGACTTCCCACTTAATGGGAAGTCTCCCGATGGTGGGCGACTCTGAGTAGAGCATAAACTCCGTAGCAGAGAATGGGTCGGGTGCGAGAGTGGTTCTTATATAAAAATCTAACCGAATATCTGTTCCCATGATGCTTAAGGCTGAGATGCCACCACCACCGGACCAACCTTGTTGGTCTGTGGCCTTGATTGCAGGAAACGCAACGAAGCTAGGTAATTCAACGAATTGATAAACCAACACGATACCACCGGGCTCAACCTTGTGGGTTAAGTCGATGGTCGTGAAGATGTCTAGATTTTCGAATGCCGTCTTCTCTTTCTTCCAGAGAGAGCATTCGAAAGTTGTGCCGGGGCGATGTTGTAGGTACTGCTCAACCACCCACGTCTGAGTGAGATCAAGGCCTTGGTATTCGGTTAGAGTGATGGTTTGGGAGGTAGGTATGCTCTCACAGGGATCTACCGCTCCTGACGGAGCCGAGAAGAAGAGGCTAAGAACCAGTGGCAAGTACATGTTATTGAGTGTTCTTAATTATTTGTCTGATTTTTTCTTAAGCGCGCTCTTGTCATCATTTCCGAATTCCACACAGGCCAAATCGTAATAGTCTTCGGGCTCAGGGTTTTTGAGTTTGGCAACAGTGTTGTGGAGGCGTGCGAGTCGTCGGTATTCCGCTTCATCAAATGGGTGGAGGAGTTCAAAACCCATTCCTTTTACCATCAAAGCAATGCCTCGGTCGATAAGCGCTTGGTCGTCCGAGTCTGCGCCGAGGCACATGGCGGAGCGTGCTGCGATATTGGCGCTTGAAACGTCAAATATCTTCATTTGCTGAGCGTATTTCCAAGACTTCTCTTTGTCTCCTCTGACGCCCGAGAGAAGCTTGAACAGCCACCAGTCGGGAGCTAGCCGGTAATATTCTGCTAGGGCACCGAGAGCTACGTGCTTAGAGTCAACTTTCCATGGAGCCATCGGACATCTGTCTGATTCTTTGAGTAGCATTTCATGAGCTTTATGCATTTCGTCTTGGACGTCTGAAATCTCAGAGAGGGTATCGAAGATGCCTTCGGCGATGGCCAGGGCACCGTGAGAAGCTGCAAAGGTTAACCAGCAGTCTGGATTTGTTTGGGTCACATTTAGGCATTGTTTACTTTTAGAGAATCCCAATTTGAGAAGGTCGATTTGTTTGTCGAGCTGGTCCTCCGGGAGTCGGCGCGCAACAATGAAGTAGTTAACAGATAGGTGCCAAAGGATAACCGGCTCGTTGGGGTATTTTTTATCGAGCTCTTTGAGTAGCTTATTCGACCCGAGGAGGTTGTCGGCGTAACTGTTGTCGAGGCACTGCTCAAATACTTTGGTGATGTCTGCTTGAATTGCCGGCTCGTAATTGCTGAGCTCTCGGGTAAGGAATTCTCGGTAGTCTTGCCTAAATTGCTCGATGGCGGCTTTACCCTTGGGAGAGACTTTCGCAAAGTCGAATGATTTTTTTTCCTGAACCAATTGCGTGGCGTGGGCAGGTGCACCAACACTCAAAATGATAAACAAGCTCAATAGAGATGATTTCCAACATTTGAATTGAGTACAGAGCCGAGCACGAAGGTTCATGATTATTTCCATTGCGTAAGATTGAGGTGCGCTTGTTCAAAGTTATTTGAACCCCAATGTCTACTCCTAAATAGGAGAAACACAATATCAAGGATCATCTTATTGGGCCTCGGAGTTGATTACGGTGTCTCAGGCTTTTTTCACGTGAAATGATAAGGGATTGATGCAGCTCCACAAAATCTCAAGGTATTTGATAGTAAGGGAAAAAGCATGAATGCCCAATCTACCATCAGTAAAGAGTTTTCCGTTATTAAACGAATGGTTACGAATCGTTTTCGCACAACTTCCGTGAGCGGATCTCAAGTTCGCATTATCGAGAACTTCCTTCCCGAGGAGGAATTTGAACGGCTCAAAGCCGTCGCCCGAGAAGAGAAAGAGAAGTTGTACCGTAAGAATTCTGGCATGCGCAGTGGTGCGGCCATGAGTTCACAAGACTTACGTGCAGGTGCCTGTGCGCAGCTGGCTGAGTCGCTGATCAATGAAAAGACTTTGGACAGTGCCCGTGACTCGCTGGGCTTGCCTGACCTGCAGTTTATCGGCTCAGAAGATACCAATCAGCTCAGTTTGCTCTACTACGGCGAGGCGGGTGACGGTATTGACTGGCACTTTGATGGTAATATCTATCTGGGCGACCGTTGGGCGGGTATCTTCACGCTTCAAGAAGACACGACTGATGAATTTTCCAAGCTTGAGTTGAAAGAAGACGACGGCTCTATTCGACAGTTCCCAACGAAGCTTATGCCCAACAGTTTGGCGTTGTTTCAGGGCGATAAAATGATTCACCGGGTTCGCGGAATGAACGAAGGTGAAGAGCGTATGGTTGTGAATCTTTTGTTTTCAACCAACCCAGAGCCGAGTAAGAATCCATTGCTTCAGCTTTACCAAAGTACCGTGAATTACTTTTTCTACGGGAAGCCTAAGCCGTAACTTATAAAAACCAGTAGTCGAGGCCGATGGATAAAACATAGGTGTCGACCTGGAGTTCCAAGTTGTTGTTACGATTCATCCCGGGTTCGTCCAGCATGGCCATAAAGCCCATCACCAGTCTTAAATCTTGAGTTGCCTGATAGGCGCCACCCAATGCAATGAAATGGCCAGGCATGCTGAAGCGGTTGCCTGCTCGAGTGTCTTGGCGGTAACCGCTGTGGAGGTGAAGATAACCCGCGCTGAGCAGGAGGTCTTCGTTCAATTGATACTCAACCCCCACACCTGTCTCCCAACCGTCCTTTAACTGGCTGCTTGGGTCGTAGCCGAGCAATTCACCGATCTCTGCTTGAGAGTTGAAGAACCATGCAAACGAAAGCTGAACACTTAATTCGGGCAGGATGTGGTAATTCACGCCGGTGGTAAATTGGGCGGGGATATCGCTGCGTGTGGGCTCCCCAGTGATGATACCGGCCGTATCGATGGTTGGCGTGGTGGTCATCTCAATTTTTGTGAGGGTCTCGTATTTAAAAGCAATGTCTAGGTTATCCAGGGGGCGCAAATGGACACTCAGCAACCCGGAAAAGCCATAGCCACGTTGGTCAGCGTCGACCTCAATCATCTCAGTACCGTCGGCTGCATCACCCCAGCCAAAGTCGACGTGTTCAACTTGGAAATCTGTCTTTAAGCCAATCTTACCCCAGGCGTAAATGATTTTTCCGCTTAGAGCGACAGAGACCCAATCCGCTGCTTTGTAAGTGGTCCCCAGCATCAAACCGCCGTAATAGGTTCCAGCGGCAAGTTCGCTCTTGTCAAAGTCGACGTCTTTATAAAAGTTTGGAGCTCCGGTTTGCTCCTCTACAATCGCATTGATGTTGTCTAAAACGTATTTTGTATTTTCAAGCAGAATAGGATGGTTACCCTCTAGCGCGATAACGCCGCCAGCTAAGATGCCGGTGGTCATGTGAAAAGCGAAGTCGCCCGTGTTGTAGGAGGCCATCATCATGGGACTTGGAATAACAACATCGTAGGCAATTTCTTCGGGGTTGTACTTGAGGTCACCATCGTGTCCAACCAGTGCAAGTGCCTCTGGATCAGTGATGGTAAAACGGCTTTTTAAGACTGTCGATTGGTTAAGCAATTTCAATCCGAAACCTTCACGCCCGAAAACCAAGCCGGCGGGGTTGTAGTAAGCAGCGTCGAGCTCGGTTGCGGCGTAGCGGTGCAAGCTTCTTGAGTATTCTGCGCTTAATCCTGAATATCTGTTGATTTTACCGGCAGCGTAAGCGTCGAAGCTACAAGCGAGCAGAACTGAAACAACAATTAAAAGGCGCATTGTAACCTCGCAGTGATGGGGTAGTGCCGGACGCTATTAACTGTTCTATCCCAACAGTCAACGAATAGTGTTATAGATAATGCTATATGGTTGTCGTTTGAGGTGCTAAAGGTTTTTGCTCAATCAAATATCAAGGTTTTGTCGTGAATATCTCGCCCATGAAGAAGATAATCGGTTTTGGCTGTCTCATTTTGAGTATGGTTCTCTACCTTATTATTTTTGCGCTGCCATTTATCGATGCAGACACGGAGACCAAAGTGGCCGTGGGAGGCGGGCTTTATGTGGCCAGCTATGCCGTGATGTTTGTTGGAGGTGCCGTGTTAGGCCGTGAAATTATGGACGAAATGAAAAAACGCTGGAAATCTTGGTTTCGGCGCAAAGCCGACCCGGCCCTTGTTTCTGAACCAGAAAAAGAAGAAGAGTAGAATTATCAGTGTCTTAGGCTCCAGTTGAGCAGAAGATTTTATGCTTGACGGATTGGTCCAGCTGTGTCAGATTGTCGGACAATCTGACAAAGGCATCCGATGACCGACCTCGAAATAAAACCCATCCCGAAGACCTCCATGGTCGATGCCGCTTTCGATGTGCTTCGTTCCCGTATTTTACGGGGCATCTTGGCTCCTGGCGACCGACTCCCAGCGGAGCAAGAGCTCGCACGTTTACTGGGAGTAAGCCGGAGTACGATTCGTGAGGCACTGAATCGATTAGCTTCAGCCAACCTGATCCGTATCCAGCACGGTGGAAGTAAGATTGTACTGGATTACCTTGAGCATGCGGGCCTTGAAGTGGTTCCAGTGCTCATTGAAGGTTCTGCATCCGAAGTTGACCCAAGTTTGGTTCGCTCTGTGACTGAGCTGCGTAATGTGATCACACCGGATGCGGCAAGGCTTGCGGCTGAGCGGGCATCTCCTGAAGAAATCAAAAAGATACGAACCTACGCCGATGCCATGCTTGTTGAGAACCAGTCCTTGAATGAGCTTACGGAAGGCTCTCTGAAATTCTGGAAGAGCATTGTCCTAGCCAGTGGCAATTTGGCCTACCGTTTGGGCTTTAACTCCATGGTGAGGAGCTTTGTTGAAGATACCGATGCTTTTAGACCTGTCATAGAGGAGGAACTCCGTGCTGGAGAACTCTATGTTGGCATCGCAAAGGCCATTCAATCGGGAAACGCGAAGCAGGCTGCCAAAAAGTCGCATCACTTGGTGTCTATTGGCAGCGATGCGATTTTAAAAATTATCGACCAAATTCAAAGAGCCGTTGTTAAGGCGGATTAAGGAATCTCTCATGCCTTTAAGTGTTTACCTTAAAGAGTTCTCAACCGCTATCGGAACACCCAGAGACGTCTTTCGCAAGATTGGCAATGCTTGGCGAACGATTGTGACAACGTTTAATCGCAAGGAACGTCAGGCGCGTTTAAACCAACTGAAGTCTCAGGGCCTCTTGGAAGAGATTCCAACTGAGTGGCAAATTTGGAACGCCTCTCGTGACATGTTGGTCAACTATATCATTCCTTCCAATGGTGAATTTTACGAGCATTACGAACAAAACCAGTACTGGCTTCAGTTCTTGCGTGTATTCGATGAGCCGAGCACTATGATGGATCCAACAGGGCTTGCGGTTTCACGTGATATGGTTGTGTCCCATCTACTGCATGTCGTACATATTTCGGCCGCCTACGATGTGGGACTCTTGCATATGTTTCCTGATGGCATTGAGGAACTCGAATCACAGCTTGAGCAATTTGTTGCGGGTTCTCACCCTCGTCAAACTGCGATTGAAACTCTGCTGGAGCGTCAGGAATATCCAGGTGAACTTTTAGCGGCGCTTAAGTTGTATAAAGAAAATCCACAGACACACTGGAAAGTTACAACCTTCGAGACACCTGATGGTTGTGAAGACTTATTGGAAGACGGGCTCGAGCAATACGGTACGATTGGCCGCCTCCTTAATTACTCACTTACACTTCCTGCCACGCCTTGGGCTTCGGCGCGCAAACGGCTCGGGTGGGGCTATGCGTCGGCTTAGACTGGCGACCTCAGTGCTACGCTTTCGCGTACGATGCTGGCTCAGTCGGTAAGTTTCCACTTGATTTGAAATTCGATTTCTTCTTCGTCCTTAGAGCGTTCATGTTCGATATTGCAAATTGCACCTTTGGGTACATTGACACGCTCTCCTGCGATTTGAATTCGGAAAGCTTTACCGCTCTCAAGGCTGTCGGCCAGGCGGCGAAGTTTCGCGGCTAGCTGCGACGTTGTGTACCCTTTTTCGAGGTCTCGGGATTTTTTCTTTGCTGCCATCTTTCAACGCTCCGTAATCGGTCAGGGGACGAGAGTAATTTAAGGATTAGTGTGTAGCCATCGTCAAAGTGGGCATGTCTGCGTAATCTGTGGCTTGCAATTGATACTCAATATCCTCTTTGTCTTGGGCGGAACCTTCTGCCTGTGTGAACGTGTATTTCGCAAAGTCTTTGCACCATTGGTCGTTGGTATTCAGGCATTCAACGGGATGAATATTTCCGCCCCATTCCTTAGCTTCGTTCACGAGTTCATGGCCAAGTTCGTCCGTGGTCTCTAGGCAGTCGGCGACAAAGCTTGGTGAGTAAACCATGATCTCTTTTTTGCCTTCCTTGATAAGGTCTTCGACGACCCTTTCGGTGTAGGGCGTTATCCATTCTTCCGAACCAAATCGGCTTTGAAAAGTCATCACTACCTGGTCGGGCGTCAGGTGTTCGAGCTTGTCGACAATCAGGCGGAAGGTTTCGTAACAATGGCGGTAATAGTCGTCGCCCTTGTCGATGATGCGCCTTTTTTGCATGCCGTGAAATGAAATCACCAGTTTGTCAATTTCGATGCCTTCAGCTTTGAGCTCTTTGACTCTCTGATCAACCTGGGTGACCGAGTTGTTGATGAACGCATGGGTACGGTGAAAGTTGGTAATAACTTCGAAGGTTGGAATCTTCACGCGTTTTGAAAGCTCTTTGGCTAATGCGTCAATGCCCGAAGCAATGGTCGCTTCTGAGTATTGAGGAAACATCGGAATGACCATCAGCTTCGTCGCTCCCACGCCGTTTTTTAAATCCTCTTCCCAGCTATCGTAGACATCGTGAACGAAAGGTGGGGAGAGCAGAAAAGCGTGGTTGACCTCAACATGGTCATTGGGATCGAGTGCTTTTAATTCCTCACGAACTTTGTCGGTAAAGTTTTGGGTATTCGTGATGAGGGGGAAGCTTTTGCCATCCCAAATTCGCGCGTAGAGTTGGGCTGATTTTTTGGGACGAAAGGGCAGTACAAAACAGTTAAGAATGAGCTTCCACACCCATGGATTGATGTCCACTACCCGTGGATCACCCAAGAATTCTCTAAGGTACTTACGGAGTGCTTTCGGCGTAGGTTCTTCGGGAGAGCCCAGCTGGACGAAAACGACCTTGGTTTTACGTTTCGGGGGTGTGAAATTCGTACGCATATTTTCTCTCCAATACCTTATTGGACGACTCTTAGACGCTAATGAGTAAAGACTCAATACTCAGCGGACCATTCGTGCGTCCCGACCTTATAAGGTGGTTCTGAAGTCACTTTTTCAAGGGCCTGGGTAAGCTGCAAGTTATATATGGAGAAATGCTTCGAGAGCTGATTACTTCACCTTAAGCTCAGTTTGCTGCGCCGGAACAATATAGGCATCGAAATACCAGGAGGAGAGGGCCTCTAGACTTAAGAAAAAGCCAACTCCCAACACTGAGATTAATCCCACAAGCAATGCCAGATTTTTTTGGCGACGCTTGGGGTCAACTGAACATTGGTTTTGCTGTGTCCTGTAGCGCCATACACCAGCGATGCCGACTACAACCGCCAAGCCACGAAGTATCCAAGCTCCTGTGCCCGCCGCACCATCGGCTTGATAAAAGAAATCCGCAAATGAGATAGCGTACGCTCCTCCCATGACGCCAAACATAAATAAGACCATGGGTGCAACACAGCAGAGCATACCGGTTAAACCCGCAGACGCAGCAACACTGAGTCCCCATTTCAGGACGCTGGGCTGGTTGTCGTTGGCTTGCTCAGTCATGGTTACCTCAGTAAGTTTAATCCTAGCAGGAACCCTTGAGCCCTGAAACATTGCTAGGTTTTGGACGTCGTATCCGCTCTCGCGTGGCATGCTTATCTGACGCGGCAGAGCTCGGGTAATTTCTACACCCTTTATAGGGGATGCCGGAGTACTTTGTCGATTAGGAACCACTGAATTCGCGTGATTTTCTCAATTCTCTGGTGAAGACCCGCCTTCATTGTTGGGGATGTCATGAGTTGGGTGGTCGGGTGCAGGTTTCGGATGTCGCGGAGGGACTTTTAAGTTACTGATAATGCGCGCTTTTTGATGAGGGTTATTTTTTGCGTTGGATGCGACTATTGAATGGGTATGAACAACGATTCGTATACACGGCCGTCAGGCTCCCGTGAAATGACCACACGGCCATGCCCAACCTGTAGGTCCATGATGCGGTTTACTGGCCTTCCCGATGTTTCGGGGCCCATTTACTACCGGATTTATAAATGCCCCAACTGTGGCTTCGTGCGCGAGGACGTGGGGGACGAGGACCCGGATGGTTGGGGCTAGGCATGAGGTCGCGTACTTAGCATCTTCTCGCACGCTCTATTTTGAAAAACCGCTCAAGAAAGTCCAGATAACTTCGGTTGTGGGTACACCACCAATGGTCCCGGGCCATTCGTGACCTGCTCCAGTGAGGTGGTGATGCTCGACACGCACATCTTCATCGCAATCAAAGTAAACCGTATTGGATGATGAAGAGGTGTCTCTTTGGCTCTCATTCTGGCAATTGTATTGAGTTCTCCAGAACTCAAGCAGAGCTGGGATATCCATCATGGTTCCCACCGAATCCCACTCTTTCCAGTCCCACTCAGAGTCATAACTGATGGTACTATCTTCGGATCCATGCAGATGCATGATGGCCACGTTGCTCTCTTGGTCGCAGGAGTCAGGTGAAACCGGCATGGTGCCTGCGTGCGATGCCAGAGCGGCAAAACGGTCGCTGAGATGACAAGCGAGTTCGTAGGTAAACATTGCGCCAAGGGAATAACCGGTGGCGTAGATTTTGTTATTGTCCAGAGAGAAACGCGAGTCTATCTGGTCAATAATGGCTTCTATATAGGAGATGTCTTGGCGCGAGTTGTCACTGGTGTTGAGCTGCCACTCGCCTTCATTGCCGGGGAGTAATTCAGCCAACGCGTAAACGATTAGAAACCCCTCGCTCTCAGCCAATTGTTGAAATTTGGTTTGTTGGGGGTAGGGGTAATCGCGTCCGCTACCGCCATGAAATGCCATCAAAAGAGGCATGGGGCCATCGGGCGTTGTGCTAGGAATATAGAGATTGTACTCGCGTTCCACACCAGCTACGTCCACAGCGATTGCATTGATTAAGCCAACCGGCTGTCCCGAGCTGTTTGTAGTGCCGTTTTGAGATGCACCATTTTCTCCATCCGCGGCGCAGGCGCTAACCAAGAAGATGCAAATTATAAAAAACGCTTTTTTCATAAGAATTCTCCGTAAAACAACTTAGGACGGGAGCCCGCACATGAGAGTAAGCTAAAATATATTTCTTGGAAACAGACCCTGCTATCCGACATCATCAGCAATCGCCAGTGAACCACCGGCAAGCTCTGAAAGTGTTACGATTAAGTATTCAAATCCCCAAAGTTTTTAGGGGGCTACCGCCGGAGTATTTAGGCCGGAGCCGTTATGGGCGAAGTAAGCCCTCATGATTGCTTAGCTTTCTTCTACAAAGCCATCCCACCGACTCATGTAGGCGATAAAGGTCTCGCTTAGGCCTTCGGCAGCGAGGTGTGTACGAGTCGCGGGTAATTCAATGGGTTCAAATTCAGGGTCGTTCATAACCTTGTTCGGGTAGTCGTGATGTAGGATGGCCGCCCGGCCAATGCTTACGAAATCAATTCCTGCATCCATAATTGCCTGAGCCTCGGCTGATGTTCCTATTTTACCCGCAACGGTCATCTGAACGTTTTGACGTTTAAGCTCGGCAAAATACTTTAGAAGTGATTGTTCTTGATGGTTCTCATCATGAGGCATCTTGAAAGAGTCCCATAATGAGATATCGATGAAGTCTATGAGCCCAGAGTCAATAAGTTGCTGGCTGACTTCGGTGCATTCAGTAAGTACGATGCCGAAACGCTCAGGCGAGAGCCGAATACCTACTAAAAAATCAGGGCCGCATTGCTTTCGGACGCCTTCAAGGATTTCAAAAATAATACGAGAACGGTTTTCGAGGCTGCCGCCATAGGCGTCTTCGCGGTCATTGTATTTACTGCTCAGGAATTGGCAAAGAATGTATCCGTGGGCGCCATGGATCTCGACGCCGTCGTAACCTGCTTCTTGGGATCGTATGGCGGCCGCGATGAAGTCATCACGCAGTTGTTGAACTTCCAAAAGCGTTAGTGCTCGTGAACCGGTTTTGGCATCTGCGCTTGGGCAGTGCGGAGGCTCTCCAATGAGATCGATGGGTGAGCGCATGCCCGCGTGGTGAAGTTGAATGACCGCGAGGCTTCCTTCGGCGCGGATAGCTTTGGCCAGTCGGCGGTGCCCCTCCAAAAGGTCATCGGAGTAGATGCCAAGTTGTCCGGGGAAACCTTGCCCAACTTTTTGAACATGGGCCGCGCAAGTCATCGTGAGTCCAAAGTTACCTTTTGCGCGCATTGTGAGCCAGTTAAACTCATCGTCGCTAAGACTCCCATCGGCGTGACTTTGGCAATTGGTCATCGGTGCCAGCATAAACCGGTTTTTCATGGTTTGACCGCAAGCGAATTCAAGGGGCTCTGAAAGGCTTTTTGGGGATGTTGGTGAGTGCATATTCAGGTCCTACTACTTATTGCATGAAATAAACTGGACTCTGCCATGCTGGGCTTAGGCTCGCCAGGGGAATCGTATGATAGATAGCTTCAATTCTAATCTTTATTGCGGCTATTTTAGATAAAAACCACGGTGCTTCAAAGGTAACCCGGTAGTCGCTGGTCTATCCTACTGGTTTGTGCTCTAGATTCCCTGTGTATGAAAGAACCGTGGCCATATAGGATGAACAAGATGTCTACTGAAATTCCTGCTTCCAATGAGGGCAGTTTACTGACTGCGTTTCGAGAGATTGTGAACGCGCGCCGTTCAGTTCGTAAGTTCGACGAAACCCCGCTGCCTGAAGAGGTTATTCGTGACTGCCTCGACCTGGCGATGAAGGCGCCGAACTCCAGTAATCTGCAGCCGTGGGAATTCCATGTGGTGCGTTCACCTGAACTACGAAAAGCGTTGGTTCCGGCATGCTTTGGCCAAAACGCCGCACGTACATCACAGGCCATGATTGTCGTTGTTGCAAGAACTGACACTTGGTCCCAGCATTGCCGCGATATCTTGAAGCAATGGCCGGGCGGGGAAGTGCCCAAGTTGGCCCGGCAGTACTACGAGAAATTGGCACCCTTTAACTATGCCCAGGGTCCTTTCGGGGCTTTTGGTTTCGTGAAACGAATTCTTTTTAGTGTGATGGGCCTCTTTCGGCCGGTCCCCAGATTCCCCGTAAGCCAATCGGGTATGAAATTGTGGGCGACCAAGTCTACTGCTCTGGCTTGTGAGAACTTGATGTTGGCACTGAGCGCGCACGGTTTCGATTCATGCCCGCTGGAGGGGTTTGACGAAGTTCGCGTGCGAAAAATTCTTGGTCTGCCGCGCGGTCGAAGTGTGGTCATGATTGTTGCGGCAGGTAAGCGCTCTGACGATGGTGTGTATGGTTCACAGTTTCGTTTTGACTCTGAACGATTTGTTCACTTTCTATAAAGAAGACTTTGACGGACGAGTGTCAGCAGAGACCGGGCATAGGGTAGGTTTTAAAGTGACGATGAAGATGCTACCGGATTCCGTAAGAGCTTATAAGAAAACACCCATATTTGATGAAACGACTGTGCCTTCAGGTTTACTGAAGGACCACAATACGAAGGCATCGGTTTGGGGTAAGATAGTTGTCTTGTCAGGAATACTTGAGTACCGAATAGAAGGGCCTCAAGCTCAGGTTTATGTCTTAACCGACACAAATCCTGGGGTAGTTGAGCCTATGGTCGTTCACTCAATAAAGCCTAAGGGGCAAACTAGGTTCTATGTGGAGTTTTATAAGTAGGAGGCAGGAAGGTTCTCAAGCTAGCGGAATCCGAAGTATTTTATGCGCCTTAGAATGGAGCTTGTTCGCCGGCCAATTCGTACAGCAACGAGCCATCGTAAAAGCCTGATAGGTCTGTACGCGTTAATACTTTATACGAAGAAGTTGATGTGTAGCTTGGGCACCACCAGTAAGAGCAAGCAGACCAAGTGCTGGTCGTTGTTCGGGTCTCGCCAGCTATGTCCATCAGCAAGCCAAATTCAAATCGTGACACCACACTGCCGGTAGCACTCTCGTAGTTGCGAGAATAGAGTACGCTGAATTCGTCTTCGCTGATCCCATTATCGTTGTCGGTATCAAACCGGTCGAAGAGTGCGTCAAACTTTTTCTGAACGTAGTTACCATCTTCGTCGTAAATATCGCTGTCGCTGTCGTGCTTGCCTTGGTGAATGTTGGCCACGTTGATGGTGAAAGTTGTTCCACCGGTGCTGTTGCCGAGACCGGCGTTGATGGCAGTTGCCAGCGCAGCAGATGTAGACATTGAGAAGCCGAGTGCACGGCAGCCTTCGTAGGTATCTGTCCAGGTAATCATGCCGTCGTCAGCCCGGTCGAAAAATGCCACGTGCTTTTGGAGGGCCGTACGAGCTGATGCTTGAGTCGATAGTAGGGAAACCATTGAGATGGTCAATGCGATTAATAGATTGCGAGCGTTCATGGGGGAGCCTCTATTTTGTTTTCTAAGCTTAGCCACCGATTACAAGAGTTATGACCGGTGGGTCAGTTTAGCGGGGAGTTTAAACAATACTTGGCTCCGTCTAACAGCCTCGCAGGATATCCGCAATTAAATTGTGCGCAATGTTAATTTAAGGTGATCTTGTGGTTTTTCGACGGAATGATGTAAAATTTTCATTAATTACAACGACTTATGGTTCAATTCATGCCCGGTGCGTGTGTCGAACAATATTGCTCGTACCTTGAACGCTCTTATTTATCTCTTTAAGTTAAGACGATTGGGTATCGAAGGGCTCGTGGTTGTATATACGGCGTAGCCTTCTCGAACGCCCTATCGATTGAGGCTTTTCGGGCTGATGGTTGGCGCTAGAGCTTCAGGCCTTTGGCCAATGAAGCGGAGCTATTCGTTTCTCATTATTTTATACGGTGCCGGCTCCGCACTTATAATAAGCCACGTAGGCTTTGCCGAAATCTTTGGATTGTCATGTCAGAAGAAAATAATTTTGAAAGTTTGCCACTCAGAAGTGAGCTTGTTGAGAACCTAGCCGCCCTCGAATACCGTCAAATGACAGTGGTTCAGCAAAAGGCTCTACCCTTGATTTTGCAGGGGCGCGATGTGGTGGCAAGGGCCAAGACGGGCAGTGGTAAGACAGCTGCGTTTGCACTTGGCATGCTCAACACGGTTGATAGCAGTCAGCTACACACTCACGCTCTAGTTTTGTGTCCTACCCGAGAATTAGCAAATCAGGTCACTGAGGAAATACGAAGCCTCGCGCGAAGAATAGCCAACGTGCGTGTGCTTACTTTGTGCGGTGGGACACCCACGGGTCCTCAGGTGGGTTCACTGGAGCGTGGTGTGCATATCGTGGTGGGGACGCCAGGTAGAACTCTGAAGCATTTAACCAAGGGCACTCTGAAGGTTCAGTCAATCAAGACCGTGGTACTCGATGAGGCCGATAGAATGATGGATATGGGCTTTAGTGACGAAATCGAAGCCATCCTGAATTATCTACCACGTAAACGACAGACTCTTTTGTTCTCGGCTACCTATCCCGATGGAATCGCGAAAATCAGTGGGCGGGTTCAAGAAGACCCGGTACACCTTGATGTGACGCAGATGGAAAGCTCAGCCGAGATTGAAGAGCATTGGAGCCTGGTTCGGTTAGACCAGCGGCTTCATTGTTTGCTGGATGCATTGGAAGATATGGCCGGCACACTTAATATCGTGTTTTGTAATACCAAGGTGGATTGCGCGGAAATCACAAGCTATTTGCGGTCCGCGAATGTTGCAGCACTGACCATCCATGGAGATCTTGAGCAGCACGAGCGTACGGAAACACTCATTCGATTTTCTAATCAAAGCGCGACTGTGCTGGTTGCAACGGATGTTGCAGCCCGTGGTTTAGATATTGGGAAAGTTGATGCGGTGTTCAATTTTGAGCTGCCCACGCAACCCGAGGTTTATCTGCACCGGATCGGTCGAACGGGGCGAGCGGGGCGCAAGGGCCATGCTATTAGTTTGGTTACTCACAACGAGCGCCGTCGCTTAGAGGATATTCAAAGTGAGTTCCCTCATACTGATATTCAAGAGTATGAGCTGCGCCGGGTTGCTGAGCCATCAAGTGCTTTAATTCCGACCATGACAACCATTGAGATAAGTGGCGGGCGACGCAACAAGCTTCGCCCGGGAGATTTTCTTGGCGCTATAACAGCTTCGAAGGAGATTTCCGGATCTGCGGTTGGTAAAATCAATGTTCTCGAAAAGAACACCTTTGTCGCAGTTGATAAAAAAGTGCATGACCAGGCGGTCCGCATTCTTAACAGTGCGCCTATTAAGGGAAAGTCTTACCGAGCCCGTTCGATTACTTGAATGGTTTAGCTTTGGATGGGTGGGTATCAGATTGCGACCAAGGCGTTGCCGAAGCTAGCCGACTTGGTCGTCATCTCTGCAAATTGGTTTAAGCCGCTTCGAGGATTATATCGATACAGCGAAATGTTTCCTCGCCAGGAGTTCCGTCGTCGTTTGTAGCTACTGAGCTTTGGCCGCCGGTGCATTTAATTGAGCTGTTGCTGATAATCTCACATTCAAATGCTTGCGGCTCCCCTTCAAGAGTCATTGTTACGGTGCTTTCACTTACAGAGTATTCTCCCGTTAAAGTACCCGAATCCCATTGGCCTTCCGCGGCGGTGCAGTCCGCTTCAGACGAGAGCGATTCAGAAGACTCTGCATCACAATCAGAGTAACCGTAGGTAAAGGTTCCATCCGCATCGAAGCTGATAGACAAGGTTCTGTTGTTCAGGGCTAAGTCTTCCGATTCGCCCGTACATGTTTCACCCGCATACAGACTTTGGCTTGTTAGGTTATAAGTCGTTTCCTGAAGAGTGAGGCCGTCATCGCTACTCTCGTCGCCACCGCATCCAATTAGACATAGAGCAATTGCCGTAACAAAAATATTTGAGTTCATTTTCATACTGATTCCGTTTCCTGATTACTGAATGTGAAGAAGAACTCGCCTGCTGCCAGGCGAGCTGATTATGGACTTATCCATTGCATACATTGACTGATTAAGTCGAAGTTTAGAGTGTCTCTGGTTGAGTGCAGATGGAGGGAATAGTTTCCGCGCATGCTTCGTCAGCGACGATGTCGTCGCATGTCCGAATGGTAGGCTCAAAATTACTGAGTGCTTCGGAGGTAACGTCTTCGATGACTGCGCCTATGCAATATACGCCCGGGTTGGCCTCACCACACTCTTCGCAAACAATGCCAACGGCTCGAACCGTTTGGCACGCGCCTTCAGGGGTTGTTCCCATTCCGGCAGCTATAGAGCGGAGGTCAATTTTACCAACGACACGGCCGTTGGTAAGACGCGTCCCATCATCGGAGAATACGCCACTCATTTCCACGCCGGTAGCTGTCACTGTCTGGCCCTGAGCAAAAACCGTAAGATTCGTGGGGCCGATGTCGATTGATGGGTCGGTCCAAGTCCCGCCGATATCATCTTCAGTTCCAATCGCTTGGTCTTCGCCAGCGGTTACAAGGGGAGTTGGTACGCACAAGTCTTGAGTCATCGCAGGCTCTGCATCTTCGTCACCTTCTTCTGCAGGAACAAGTTCGGTGCTCAGGACCGCCGCGTGCATGATGCCACTGTCTAGATCAGATTCTTCTAGTGCAACCATCACTAGGCCAAGCCCTTGGAGTTGTGTACCGATCATCGAGCCGATACCAGCAGGTTGAACCCAAGTTGCGTCGATTAAATTTACTAGGAAAGGCTGGCCAATCAAAACCGATGCGTCGGTCATTGGCGGGCAGGTGCTGCCGTCACCTTCGCAGACGCCGCACGCATCTTCGACGGCTCCACTGTTTGCAACGCCATCGCAGCCAGCGCAGGTCGAGTTATCACCGCCACATTCCCCGCACTCGTCATTTACAAGGCCGCTGTTTGCAACGCCATCACATCCGGCACACGTTGAGTCGTCACCATCACATACGCCACAAGCATCTAGTACGCCGCTGGCACAGGTGTCTTCGGTATCGGAATCATCGGGTGTGGCGCCGTTTGTATCACCCGCCTCATTCGAGGGATCGGAGTCAACATCAGAGCTGGTACAAGCCCAGCAAGAAAGCCCAATAATCAATGTCAGTGCTAGATAGAATGTGTGCTTCATAACGTATTACCTCTGTAAATAATTAGGCGATGAATCGCGCTCGTTTGGTGCAAGTTCATACCGTTGATGGCACCGAATTGCGAGCGTGCTTCGGCTATCTCTGGGAATGTAGAGCTTAGCTTTCCCAATTCTAAGGATTTCGCCGACGGTCGGTCTCTCTGTTTCGTAACGGCTTGGTGCATCAGTAGAGGTTCATGAGGGGCACGACTCGGTGGAGTAGTGGATGGGTTCTGAAAAAGGTCAATTGTGGCAGTAGTTTAAAAGGCTTCCAGCCTAGAGTGCTAAGAGCGCTCTAGGGCCTTGTTCAAAATCCAATAACACCTCGTTATACTAAATATAGTCCCGGCGGGTTGCAAGACCATACCAGAATCAAATGAAACCTTTGTAATACCGAGCGACCGAGGCTTGGAGGTTGAGTTTAAGTGGCAACAGTCGGTATACATTCGGTTCTGGTTACCGGCTATACGATGTGGGAAGGGATTCAGAATGACGTTACCGACTCACGAGGATGTCCTTAAGTTCTGGTTTGAGGAAAGCAGCCCTCAGCAATGGTTTAAAAAAGACGAGGTCTTCGACAAGACGATACGAGACCGCTTCGGCGAGCTCATTGAGTTGGCGTTGGCGGGTTTACTTGGTGATTGGGCACAGGGCCGAGAGGGGTGCGTGGCACTTATTCTGGTGTTGGACCAGTTTACTCGTAACGTTTTTCGGGGGACAGCCAAGTCGTTCGCAGGCGATGTCATGGCTTTGTCCGTCTCGGATCTGTGTCGCGAGCGCGGTTATCTTAATCATCCCGATGCAGGTTTTCGTCACTTCATGCTTATACCGATGATGCACAGCGAGGATTTAGGGGTTCAGGAGGCCTCGCTGCCCTTGTTTAAAGAGCATACGGATGCGCGTGTTCACGAATATGCCTTGAGGCACCACGAAATTATTGATCGATTTGGTCGGTACCCACACCGTAATCTTGATTTGGGCCGGACATCTACCGCGGAAGAGCTGGAGTTTCTTAAAAAACCGGGCTCTCGGTTTTAGAACCGGAACTTCACGACTGCTTTTATTAGTACGAACCTATTGGCTGTATCTTGTTTAGATAACTCGACTTTCGGTGGGCACGAGAAGCCGTAGTGAGCAGGGTAGTCAATTGGCCGACATTCAGTTCATTAACCATTCGTTGTGAGAACCCCCATGAGTGGTTAAACTGAAAGCATGTAAGTTGGTCGAAGATTGCGTTCTGGCTTAGGGAGAAGACATGTTTTCTATGAAGCGTTGCCATCACTGCGATGGCTTTATTCCGTCCTTAAAGTTTCAATGTCCAAATTGCGACAGGGTCGCCAAGTTTCAATTTGCTCCGCGTGCTATGAAAACTTTTGTGACACTTGTTGCTGGCAGTGCCGTCGCAATGACTTTGTCTGCTTGCTACGGTTCACCGGTCGCCAATCCCGGTTATTATAATGACGATAGCTGCCAACATGCAGGATCCGTTGATTACGATGGCGATGGTTTTTGCGAATTGGATTGCGACGATACTGATGAGAACGTTAACCCTTGGGCTTATGATGTGCCTGGCGATGAAGTTGATCAAGATTGCGACGGAACCGCTGCGGGACCTCAAGCAAGCCCATGACCAATGATGCTGGGCGGCGCGAAGCTGCCCGCAGAAGACTTAATGTCATAAGCGAGAGTTTCCACCCAGCCTATGTGGTGTGGGAACTCACTCTTCGCTGTGATCACGCTTGCCATCACTGTGGTTCAAGAGCGGTGAAGGCACGCCCTGATGAACTCAGTGTTGAAGAAGCACTGCAGGTGGTTACCGAACTTGAGGAAATGGGCGCGCATGAGGTTGTCCTCATTGGAGGTGAAGCTTATTTGCATGAGGGATTTTTAGATATCATTGCAGCTCTGTCAAAGGCAGGCATTACTCCTGTGATGACCACCGGCGGAATGGGTATTACCATTGAGTTGGCTCATAAAATGGCCCAGGCTGGCCTTCGCCGTACATCTGTTAGCGTTGATGGCATGCGAAGGACTCATGACCGTATGCGTAATCGGCAGGGAAGTTTTGAGCATACCTCTTTGGCTTTGAGCAATTTACGCGAAGCTGGAATAGACATTTCAGCAAACACCAATTTCAATCGTCTCAACCAGCACGAACTCGAGCCGCTCTTTGAGCACCTCAAGGCACATGGGGTGAAGTCTTGGCAAATTCAAATCACTTCCGCTCTCGGCCGTGCAGCGGACCGTCCTCAGATGCTCTTTCAGCCCTGGGATCTTCTCGATTTTCTCCCGAGAGTTGCAACCCTTAAGGAAAAAGGTTTAACCGAGGGCCTTTTGATTATGCCCGGAAATAATCTTGGATATTATGGCCCGGAGGAAGCACTTCTTAGGTCTCAAAGTAAAAATGCTGGCGACCATTTTAGGGGCTGCCAGGCTGGGCGGTATGTGATGGGCATCGAGTCCGATGGCGCAGTGAAAGGCTGCCCGTCATTGCAGACCAGTCATTATGTGGGCGGGAATCTTCGAGCACAAACGATTCGCTCAATCTGGGAGTCTTCCGAGCAGCTGGCCTTCACACGTGTACGCGGAGTAGATAACCTTTGGGGCTTTTGTAAAAAATGCCCATTTGCTGAAGTGTGCTTGGGCGGCTGTTCTTTTACCAGCCATGCTCTTTTCGGACGCCCGGGAAACAATCCATACTGTCATTACCGTGCCCGTGCTTTGGCCAAGGAAGGTAAGCGCGAACGCCTTATTCCCAGACAGCTTGCGAAGGGAACACCGTTTGACCACGGCCTTTTTGATATCGCGGTAGAGCCATTGGATAGCCCGGACGAAACGGGTCCAGTGAGCCTTGATAAACTGGTCCAGCTAACGGTTCATTGAGTTATCTATTCGGACCGGAACAGCCTAAATAATTGCTTCGCATCTTCGTTTCTAAATCCAAAAGGGCATCGCTTTCGGTTTCGCTTTGGCTTGGGTTAAGGGCTTAAGCTCTTTAAGTATGTTGCGAGATATGATTGGGCAGCCTTCACTTATTGCGTGTTGAATTCAGGCAAAATCAGTTTTGTTATCGTCTTATCCTTGTTAGGTTTTCCAGACGCAAAAGAATGGGAGAGGTTGGATATGGCTGTTGAGGTAGAAATTGTCGTGGACCACGTGTTTGAGGTGAGAGCCAATAGGTCCGAGGCGTTTAGCTTGCTTTCCGATGTGCCACGTTCTGTAGGTCATTTTCCGGATGTGGTCGAACTCATCGACCAGGGAAATGACGTATTTGAGTGGGTTATGAAGAGCAAAGGCCCTCGAGGCTTTGAGCATGCTGTAAGATACGCTTGCCACTACACGAGCAACTCCGAGGACGCGATGGTAAGCTGGACGCCAGTTGAAGGCGTAGGCAACGCTGTCTTCTCTGGCTCGTGGCGACTCGAGGCGATAGAAGCAGGGACGCGCGTATCATTCGAGACTAAGGCGGTACTCACAGTACCTGCGCCGAGGTTAATGCGCTCGGCAGTGGCGCCGTATGCCGACAAGGCACTGCGGGGCGAGATCAAACAGTATATCGATAATTTACAAAACACTTTAAACGGCTAAAAATATTGGTCCTATAGGTGAATAATCGGTGGCAGTTCATCGTTACCTTGTAGCTGCTCAACTTATTTCAGGAGAATTTCAATGAAAAAAAGTGTCTTTAACTTCTCTCTTTCTCTCGCAAGTTGCCTAGCGTTTCTAAGCACAGGTTGCGGCGAGAACCTAAGCCAGGCTGAACTATTGGCTACCACTCAAATGGAGCGTGAGCCGTGCCTCGCTACTTTCACTCAAGACTACGAGGTGATTGATTTCTGGGGAGACAGTCTCTTCACTGCTAAGTCTGGTGATAGTTTCATTTTAGCAAGTTTAAGTGAGTGGGGCGACGAGCTGGATGCAGAGCTGTATTACCTTGATGAAGATGGTGCGTACCGTTTTGATGTTGAGGTGGAGGGTACTGATATCAGCCTTCTTCCCTTTGAATTATCCTGCACGGGCTCTCGGGTCAGCTTACTTGGTGCGTTTACCGATGTTGTTGTTTATGCTGACGAAGAACTAAGTGAAGAGGTCTGCTCGCTGAGCAAGGGGGCATCGGCTCCAATCGATTCGGGCACCGGTCATTCTCTGGTTTCTGGGATTTTCGAAGAACCTGCTGTTTACCAAGTTGAGCTTGCCGGTTTCAGCTCCTCGTGTGGTGGGCTTACACAGGGCTATGTTGAAGCACCATCGGCATCTATCTTGGGGACAAATACCGTATTGGTGCCTTTGCTACGCTACTCAGTTGCTGGTAGCTAGACGCCTATCCTCGGGCCGGTAATTTGGTAACGTCTATTTTTAAAGTTTGCCTTTTAAAACAGCCATTCTAGCCATCATCTGCATTCCCAAAAACTTCTAAATATGATGTTATGCTCTTGCCCAACGGTAGAGTCTTAGCCGCTTCTTAACTGACGTTGAGCACCGTTATTACTGTGAGCGTAGAGCGGCTGTGAACTCTCTGGGCTTATGATATTTCAAGGAGTGAGTTGTGAGGCATCCGTGGATTTTCATACTGGGCTTGATTGTTTCCCAGTCCACCTATGCAGCTGACTTACGTGAAGCCCCGGGCGGTGGTTATGGCGATGAGGTCCTATGGACCATTGGAGGCAGCTTTTGTGGCCGCGCATCTAATCCTGCGAGCAATCAGATGGATGATTGCAGCAGCGATGGGATCGACCTGACCTCCATCTTCTCCGCCAATGGCATGCCGTTCTACGACGGCATGCAGACGGAGTTGTTTATAAACACCAATGGTAATGTCTCGTTCGGGGCAAGCAACTTGGGATATCAGAATGCTTCGTTTCCGGGCGAGGTAACTGAACCGCTTATGATTGCGCCCTATTTTTACGATGCCGACTTAACACCCGAGGGCGACACTGAGCAAACAAGCCGGGTTTACCAATGGTTTGACCAGAATACGCACGAGTTGATGGTGACCTGGGAGAATCTTGGACGGTATTCAAGGAAGCACGATAAGCCCAATACGTTTCAATTGCACTTAAGTCAGCTTACCGATTCCGGAGAGTGTATTGCCATCGAATTTCGGTTTTTAGAATTGTTTAATGTTGGGGCTAAGGGCGGTATTGACACTAAGAATGCCGCCACGCAAATCGAGTTGCCGGGTTCCGGAGGCGGTGATTTTTCCAGCAAGCTGCTTACCGATACGAATGTTAACTCCCCCGGGGTCTTCGTCTATGTCGCAGATGATGGTGGCATTCAGGAATATGGAAACGGGCTCACTGAAAATTGCGAAGAGTGCGATGATGGCAACTTCTTAAGCAACGACGGCTGTGTTAGCCCAGGGTTATTTAATGTCTGCGGCGACGGAAATGATTTCCCGGGCGTTGAGCAGTGTGACGATTCCAATACCGAGTCGGGTGATGGTTGCTCCAGTGAATGCGTGGTGGAGTTCTGCGGTGATGGAATTTGGCAGGAGGGTCTCGGTGAAGCTTGCGATGATGCGGGCGATAGCGCCTCGTGCAACAGCGATTGCACACTGCGTGTATGCGGCGACGGCTATTTGAATACAGTTGCGGGTGAAACCTGCGACGATGGCAATGGGATTATCACCGACGACTGCCCCGATGGCCCAGGCGGAATCTGTCTCTCGGCTACCTGTGGTGATGGTTACATGCGCGCTGGGGTGGAGGTTTGTGATGATGCGGGCGATTCTTTCGACTGCAATGCCGACTGCACGGTGTCTGCGTGCGGCGATAGCTATTCGAACGCCGCGGCGGGAGAAGCCTGTGATGAGGGTGCCGAGACTCAATCCTGTGATAGCGACTGCACGTTGGTTGTTTGTGGTGACGGTTATGAAAACTCGGTGGCCGGCGAAGGTTGCGACGACGGCAATGGCTTGAATACTGATGCTTGTCCCGACGGTGATGGCGGCACATGTGTGCCCGCAACCTGTGGGGATAGTTTCGTGCACGGCGGGAACGGAGATACTTGGATATTTTGTTCCGATGAGAACCAAGTGTGCGCATGCGAAGGTACAGTTCGATACGGAAAGAATGATACTTGGGTGACTCAGGTGGGTGTCACGGGGACTTTCAACTGCAGCAATGGTAACTTCGGTGATCCCTTGGTTGGCACATTTAAGGAGTGCCAATGCTTGGTTCCGCAGGCCGAGGAATGCGACGACTCTGGGGAAAGCGCGACCTGTGATTCGGACTGTTCGTCTGTTGTTTGCGGTGATGGTTATGAGAATAACACTGCCGGTGAAACGTGCGACGACGGCAACAGCACCACAAGTGATGCCTGTCCCGACGGACCTGCTGGAACTTGCTTAAGTGCAACCTGCGGGGATGGTTTTACGCTTGCCGGTGTTGAAGACTGCGACGGCAGCGGCGAAACTGCAGATTGCGACACCGATTGTACCATTGCCGTTTGCGGCGATTCCAATGTGAATGCCACATCGGGAGAAGCTTGCGATGCGGGTGCCGACACTCAATCCTGTGATAGCGACTGCACGCTGGTTGTTTGCGGTGACGGTTATGAAAACTCGGCGGCGGGCGAAGGCTGCGATGATGGGAATGGATTAAACACCGATGCATGCCCCGATGGTGATGGTGGCACATGTGTGCCTGCATCTTGCGGTGATAGTTTTGTTCGCGCAGGCATCGAAGACTGTGACGATGGTGCAGAGAGCGCCGGATGCGACTTCGATTGCTCTTTTGCACAATGCGGTGACGGCTACGAGAACTCAGCGGCGGGTGAAACCTGCGACGATGGCAATGGTGTGAACACCGACAGTTGTCCTGATGGAGCGTCTGGTACTTGCTTGAGTGCAACCTGCGGCGACGGTTTTACGCTTGCCGGTGTTGAAGACTGCGACGGCAGCGGCGAAGCTGCAGATTGCGACAGTGATTGCACCACTGCCGTTTGCGGCGATTCCAATGTGAATGCCACATCGGGTGAAACTTGCGATGAGGGTACCGATACTCAATTCTGCGACAATGACTGCACGCCGGTTGTTTGCGGTGACGGCTATGAAAACTCGGCGGCGGGCGAAGGCTGCGATGATGGGAATGGATTAAACACCGATGCATGCCCCGATGGTGATGGTGGCACATGTGTGCCTGCGGTCTGCGGCGACAGCTTTGTTCGCGAGGGTGTTGAAGCCTGTGATGATTCTGGGGAGAGCGCCACGTGCGATCAGGATTGCACTGAAGTTGTTTGCGGCGATGGGCTTGCGAACAATACGGCGGGTGAAACTTGCGACGATGGCAATGGGATTATCACCGATGACTGCCCCGATGGCCCAGGCGGAATCTGTCTCTCGGCTACCTGTGGTGATGGTTACATACGCGCTGGGGTGGAGGCTTGTGATGATGCGGGCGATTCTTTCGACTGCAATGCTGACTGCACGGTGTCTGCGTGCGGCGATAGCTATCCGAACGCAG
>JABJBS010000231.1 GCA_018668695.1 Deltaproteobacteria bacterium | reverse complement strand
CCTGCATGATTGCTTACTGGAAACCCCAGTGGTTGATGATTTGGTGCCTCAATGGATCAGGTAGGTGGCATCTTTGAGCACTTTCATCCTATAGTATATTAAACGAACGAAAGAGCCTGCGATGGAATTCACACAACAAATTGCGTTACTTTCCGCCATCTCTTTTTTCCTG
The DNA here is from genome assembly GCA_018668695.1 of Deltaproteobacteria bacterium. Classification (NCBI taxonomy): domain Bacteria; kingdom Pseudomonadati; phylum Myxococcota; class Myxococcia; species Deltaproteobacteria bacterium. The sequence goes on along the minus strand of JABJBS010000231.1, from coordinate 9,996 downwards.
TTCGGCCTGGTCACGGGTGTTTGGAAATACGTATGGATTCATCGTAATCCCGACGCGAAAGCTCCGGTTTACGTCGACATCTGCCACCGAAGCTCACTTCTTTATGCCTTCGCCTGTCTCTTGCTAGAGCGTATGGTCGAGGTGAGTAAGTTGCCTCACTCCATCGAAGTGCCTGCACTCATCGCGCCGATTGTTTTTTTTGGGCTTGCTGTAACTTCTTACGCAATTCATGGGTTGCTTCAGGACACGGACAATCAGCTTCAAAAACCTCACCGGCTGGGGCGGTACATGCTACCGACTTGGGTCATGCAAGCCTTTATGGCCGCGCTGATTATCACGGAGATAGGTGGTACCATGGTTTTGGCGGTCGGCGTTGTCTTGGCGCTTTGATTTTTTTGTATCATATTCAGAGAGCTGAACCTTCAAGTTCATTGTTGTTTCGTTAACTATCAATTCTACGCATTGCTCTCAACGATTACTCAATCGATGAATTAATGGACTAATGAATGGAATGCGTGGTGCGATTTGGACCCGTGATCTATATGCAACTGGCTTGCAAAAATAAGTTGTTTCGTCTATCCGCAAATTCGGAAGACAGAGGCACAATGAGCAAAAAGACACACCCACCGATCCCGGTAAACATTATCTCTGGACCTCTAGGAGTTGGGAAAACAACGACCATTAATCATCTACTTGCCCAGCGGCCAGCTCATGAAAAATGGGCTGTATTGGTAAACGAGTATGGTCTGGTGGGGTTGGATGCGGCTTTTATGGAGTCGGCCACAGCCACGGAGCAATCCAGTAAGCAAGAGGGTGGTGTGGAGATCAAGGAAGTCGCTGGCGGTTGTATTTGCTGCAGCGCAGGGTTCATGTTCGAGGTTTCGCTGGTGGTTCTGCTACAGCGGCGCCCAGATCGACTTATTATTGAACCCACAGGTTTGGCTGCTCTTTCAGGCATCTTGGATACCCTTGAACGCCGCGGAATTCGTGAGGCTGTAGACGTTCGCTCCGTAGTTTGCCTTCTTGATCCTGTTCAATTTAAGGAAGACCTCTTACGCGATGAAGTTCAAGACCAGGTTGAGGCCGCGGATATCTTGCTGGCCAACCGGACTGATTTGGCAAGCGCTTCGCAAATTGAAGCGTTCGATGAGTGGGCAAACAATCTCTTCCCGCCCAAAAGACACATCGCAAACGTTACCAAGGGAAGTATTTCGCTTGGTCTATTAGACCTCGTTATTCATCGAGAGACTTCCATAGCACGGGCAGGGCAGAGCCACGGTACAGATCACCATCACGAGCACCATGACCACCATAACCACCATGACCACCATGACCACCTCGAATTAAAGGCTACTCCGGTTGCGGAGCAGGGTGCGAAAATGGATATTTGCGATTCTTCTAACCCCATTATTCAGAGGTCGCACCGCTCGTCGTCCACATCGACCATAGGCTGGATTTGTTGGGACGGATTGGTTTTCGATGCAGAACGCACATCATGCTGGCTTAGTGAACTCTCTAAGCATGAAGGTACAAGCCGGGCCAAAGCTGTACTGAGAACCAACGAGGGCTGGTGGGGCTTTAACTTTGCCAAAGGCTTAGAGGAGGTCAGGCCAAGTGGATATCGTAGAGACTCCCGTTTGGAATTGATTATCGATGGCGATATTTTTCCGGATATCCAAGCTTTAGAGCAGGCTTTGAGAGCTTGCTTGTTGCCTCAGGCGGGCACGCCGAACCGCTGAATACGATTGACAATGAACGTTACGATTGTGCCCTTGCACAGAAATAGAACCAATTAATTCAAAGGACTTACGATGCAAGTACAGAAAGAATCAGTAGTTTCAATTCACTACACCCTAAAAGTTGAGAGTGGAGAAACCGTTCAAAACTCTCTTAACCAGGAGCCGGTAATTTATCTGCATGGCCATGGAAATCTCGTGTCTGGTTTGGAAGAAGCTCTAGAGGGGACAAGTGTTGGCGCGAAGGTTGAGGTTACGGTTCCTCCAGAAAAAGGGTACGGCGAGTATTCGATTGATTTAGTAAAGAGCGCGCCGCGGTCAGCTTTTCCTGCTGTTGAGAATATCGAGATAGGCATGGCATTTCTAGCTGAAACTGAAGCAGGGCAGCGCCAGTTTGTCGTCACGGCGGTGAATAGTGATGAAGTTGAAGTGAATGGAAACCATCCTCTCGCGGGAGAGACACTCACATACTCGGTTAGTATTGAAACAATCCGCGACAGCACTGTCACCGAGCGAGAGCAAGGTTACGTCAAGGTTGAGAGTTCTTGTCAGAAGACCGGCTGCTGCGATTGAGCCTATGCCCAGCTAAGGTTTGTTCTTCATTCGTTCATAATAAGTAAAAAGGTTTTAGTACAATCAAAGGATTATTTTATGCACAATCTACAATTATACTTCTTTCCTTGGGCTGGCCTCAAAGTCTACGAACGATTAGTTAGACCGTTAACGCGAAGTCGTTTAGATCTGCTGCAAAAACTTTAAGGTTACCCTTCGGTAGCGGTTTTGAACTTGGCACCGAAATTATGCCGTCTAGATACATTGTCATCCGAAATCAAAATGGTTATTGCTTCAACGAGGCAGAATATCTCGACCACCCTCCATCATTTAAAACCAGTTACTAAGCTAAGTTACGTTGAACCGTGAACGATAGGATTGTAGAATCGTATCATGTTTAACGGTTTGACCATCCATGTCTGACGACCACGGTTCCTTGCTTCATGTTGTGCGGGCAGACGGGGCAGCGACAAGTCTTGATCACCTCGGCGCACTCCTATCTAGCCGCGCAGAAGACCTTCAGAATAAACTTTTTCTTCACGGTGGACTTCTATTTCGCGGGTTCGACGTTGAGTCGCCGACTCATTTTAAGAGAGTCTTGAGTGACATCTTTCCAGGTTCCATGCTTCAGCCATATGTCGGAGGTGTGGGCTTTAAGAGACGGGTTTCCTCTGCGGTTTACACATCTACGGAGGTTCCAGCGTCGTTAACGATTAGCCCGCATAACGAGCTTGCCTACCTTCCGGGGGCACCTCCCTTTGTTTCCTTTTTCTGTCAACAACCCGCCAGTTCGGGTGGAAGAACCTCATTGGTTTGCGGTAAAGCCTTGTACGAGCAAATGCCACGTTCAATTCGCGAGTCGTTCGAATCAAAGGGTATCAAATATTCAAGAGTATATCGTCCGCCGGGACTGGCAAGAAGGTTTGGGATTCAACACCCACTGGCTGTCTCTTGGAGTGATGTCTTCGAATCCGACGACCCAAGTGAAGTAGAACGTCGCTGTTTAGAAAAAGCGCTTACGGTACGGTGGAGAGATGGAGGTGTGCTGGAAACGTCGATTGTGCTTCCTGCAATTATTAAACACCCTAAAACGAACGCTCCTCTTTGGTTTAATCAAGCTCATACCTTTCTTCCGACACCGGCGAGTGTGGGCCAGTTCCTATACGGCATCTATAAGTTTTTGTGGCTGTTTCCCAGTTTGAGGCAAGGTGAGGCATGGTTCGGCACAGGTGAAAAGATACCGATGAGTGTGGTCGACGAGATTCATACAACGATAAAGCAACACCAAAGATTTGTTGAGTGGCAATGTGGCGATGTCCTTGTGCTAGATAATTACAGGCTCTTGCACGGGCGCGAGGCCTACCGTGGTAAGCGCAAGGTTTTTGCTGCAATGCTTTAGCCTTTTATGGCTCCGGTCGGTACTGCAGATAACCCATGGCTTTTCGTTCTTCCTCTAATCTCGAAGAGCGTAGATAAAAAATGACCCAGGCGCGGTGATGTCGGATGAATCTTCACGAATAACTCGATAGCCTTGTCGTTCTAGGATGGAGCAGATGTCGGTATCAACGCTTTGACCAAGGAATGTATTGACCTCCATGGCGATGGAATCAATTTTCTCCCAGTGCTCTGGCCGAAGCCCTTGAAGCGCATCAACCTCAGAGCCTTGAATATCAATTTTCAGCAGGTCAATCTTGTCAACCTGCCACTCGTCTAGGAGGGTGCTAAGTGTTGCCATCTGGCACTTGTAGCGTTGTGAGACTGACAAAGCTCGGCGGAGCAGAAACGAAATCGCAACACGTCGCACAAAAGGAAACAAAGGTCCCCATAAAGCACCAAGAAAAAAGGCGCCTTTATGGATAGACCATAAGTCTTTCAAGGACACTTCAGCACCGCTGTAGAGGGCTGGCATACGCTCCACAGTTTGGGCGCCGTAGACAGAAGAGCACGCTGTTGCCTGCGGGAAGAAGGTCATTTCTCGAACTTCGTTCTTGGCTGCGATACCTCTCGGATCGATATGAATCTGATGCCCATCGATTGCGCCGAGGTTTGTAGACGATATCTGATATAGCGGGGGTAAGGGCTCACACGCATAGATATTTAGATTATTGGCTTGTGTGGTGCACCACAGAGAAAAGAGGCCCATGTTGGCTCCCAGGTCAACGACACATGCTCCGTCAGACAAACTGATGCCGTGGCGTGTATATGGGTTCTTATCAAAAATTTCATGCAGCAGAAGGTCAAGCTCTCGCTCCATGCCTGGCATCACCGCTAGTTTGAAGCCACGGCGTTTCAGGTGAACCAACGGTGTCGTATCGTGCTCTCGAACCAATTCAGTCACATTGACCTTTCTTTATCTCGTTGATGACATAGCACAAGTTGGTACTCTCAAAATAGATATTGATCGGTGTGCAACGCATAGCCTTCTACATTGGGCTGGTTCTTGATGATACTATCACAATATATTTGCTGTCTTGGGTTCTTCCATGTTTTCGGCAAGCGGAGAGCAAGTGGGCATGGATTCAGGCGCTAGGTGTTTGGTACATGTGTTATCTAAGCATTCGGTTGAGGTATTTGAATGAAGTTTCTTTTTAAGGCCACTTGCTGCAGCCAGAGACTGACGGCCACGCCTTGGCTGAGTCGGTGTTGAGCCCGTCCTCCCACGCTTAGTAAAGATGCTTCAATATCTTTATAGTCCGTGATTTCAGGAACCGGGTCACGAGGGCTTCCTCGAACGTTGTAATAAATGCTCTTGAGTTGGAGGCCGGGCTGCATGGGTGGGCATATCTTCTCGAAGAGTCTTCGGGTGGTTTCATTCCAAGTGCCCAAAATATAATCGTCGCCAGCAAAATTGCGCCAGGCATCTCTGAATTCATTTTGGGAGCTACCTTGAAGAACGGTGTTGGGTTTTAAACCGGTCCACTCAATTTCTTCATCAGTGGGAAAATATTCCTCCTGGTTTGGTTCGGGGCGCAGACCCATCGAAAAAGTTTCGCCACTAGATGGTTTATGTGCAGCCCAGTAATAAAGTTGGAGAGGACTTTTCGTTTGAGGATCACGAAAAAATTCACCGTAGCCTATGATTAAGTTTTTGAAGTCATGGGTGAACGCGGTGGGTAACGGCTTTCGTTTGGCTTTAACCTTTGCCCGGCGTCTTGGTCGTCCGGGGTGGGTCTTTTGAAACTGGATTTGGTTCTCGATCATTTGGTTGAAGGCTTCGACGAGGTGGATAGTCTCGTTGTTTTGGGGCTCTAGAATCGAGAGTGCTTGCCAGATGGCTTCGATGGTAGAACGGTGCTCGGCCTTGGGGGCCTTGCGGATTTTATAACCGCTTTGGACTTTTGGAGTGAGTTTATAATGAGGAAGCGTTCTTAAATTGGGATAGGTTCGGTAGATTGTTCGCGCAGTGTTCCAGGTCCCGTCGAGAACGACAAGGTTCTTGGGCCGCTGCTCTGGGGTACAATCGGCTAAGTCGACGGCGCTTTCTGAAGGGTATAATATGCCGCTTGGCATCGGGATACTTTTTTCAAGGCTTGCATTGCGTGCGTAGCCGGGCCAAGCGATTTCAAGTTTAACATTGGTAAGTGCCAGTGTGGCGATGCGTGCAGTTCCAAAAGGGTGATTGCGTTCTGCGGGATGCTGAAGAATAAAGATTCCGGTTTTGTTGTTTACGGTTTTAATAAGTGAACAGATGCAATGTGTTTGCGGTCGAAAGCACTCGTAACACATGGTGCGATGAGCTTGGGTTTCTTGGTTCATTGGGTTGGCCTTTTAGGCGAGGTCAGTGTTCCGGCTCTAGGAATAAAATCTTTACTCGAGACAGTAAACACTTCCGATGAGTTAAGGTTCACCTAGGTGTAGATTGCATCAGTTTTCCAAGCTATTTCAACATAATGGCCCCATTTATCAGTACTTCGGATGAATGCATAGGGGTTTCTAAAGCGTTCTTCGTCAGAGCTATTACCACCACAGCGGTTATAGCAACGGAACTTTATTGAGGTTCACAAACTCTGCCGATGTGATGCAAGCGCAAGAGAATCCAACGTCCAGAAGGCTTATTTCTCTGTACTGAGTTCAAAAGATTAGGGTATGTACCGAGAACAAATGAGCCAGGTAACGACTCTCATTGAATCATCAACAAGATTGGTAAGATGACGTTTTTCAATACATTTACGCGCGAGCGAGTTTTAAAGATACTCTTACGAACTGTCGTGGTTGTAGCCCTCCTGCCGGTGGGGCATATCTTTCTTGCCTTTGTGAATGACAATACACATCCAAGAGCAAACCCACCACCCGATGCCTTAAACGATGCGAGCCATCTGAACATCACAGTGGGAGTAGATATTGTTCATCTCTCTCCCGACTTGGAAGCAACCCAGGGACTTCTGCGAGATGCTTTTGAGAAATCAGTTGCCACCGAGAGGCCAGTTTCTATCGGTGGTGCGCGGCATTCTATGGGTCGCCAAAGCCTAAATCGGGGCGGAATTTATATCGATACAACAGGCTTCAACAGGATGAAGCTTGATGAAGAGTCAAACATCCTCAAGGTTCAGGCAGGTGCAATCTGGAAAGACGTCATTGCTTACCTTCATCCGCTCAACCGTGCAGTTTCTGTTATGCAAACCAATCATGATTTTTCTGTGGGCGGCACACTAAGTGTCAATGCGCATGGTTGGCAGCACGATAAGGGGCCTGTGGGCTCCACAGTGGTAAAGTTTGACCTGATGCTCGCCGATGGAACCATTCATCGCTGTAGCCCATCTGAAAATTCTGAATTGTTCAGTTTGGCGCTCGGTGGGTACGGGTTGTTTGGTGTTATTTTAGATGTTTGGCTCAATGTGGTGCCGAACGCGGTATACCAGTCCACTCATAAAACTTCCCAGCTCGATGGGTTTGTTGAGGTATGGAATGGACTCGCTCAAAAAGATAATGTGCAAATGCTGTATGGGCGTTTAAGCATCGATCCGGGTGACCTTTTCGGTGAAGTCCTTCTTACGGGTTACAGCCCTATTCCCTGGTCAAAGCCTATTCCACCGTTAGAGCCGCCCAAGCTAGGCCGGCTTGGTCGAGCGGTTTTCCGCGGGTCCGTTGAAAGTGATTTTGGCAAGAAAATTAGATGGACCCTTGAGAAGTGGGCCGGTGGTGAGGCCAGTGGAACGTACCCAAGATCCGTATTGCAAAATGAACCTGTTGAACTCTTTGCGAACCGTGATCCTGAGCGCACAGATATTCTTCATGAATACTTCATTCCGCCAGGGCAGGTTGTCTCTTTTATTAAAAGTGCAGGTGCTATCGTTTCATCTTGCGAAACAGATTTGTTGAATGTGACGGTTCGTTCCGTCAATGAAGACACAAGAAGTTTTCTGCGTTATGCAGACCAAGATATGTTTGCGCTGGTTATGCTCTTTAACTATGAACGAACGTTGGTGGCCGACAAGAAGATGCAGGCCTGCACCGTAAAACTTATTGATACGGCGCTTGCGCACAACGGGCGCTATTACCTGCCTTATCGCCTGCACGCTACTCAGGAGCAGTTTGAAAAGGCCTATCCTCAGGCGCGGTCGTTCTTTAGCGCGAAAATGAAGTGGGATGAAAATGAACTATTTCAAAATGGATTATACCACGCCTACGGAAAGTCGCTTTTGAGCGCAAAGTGACCCAATGGGGTGGGTGGTATTGATGCCGAGATTTATATTAAGAAGCTTACCTTGTGTGCTTGGCCGGCTTCTATCGCTTTTCCCAGGTTGAGTTGACGTCTCCACGAATCGCCAGGACCGTGACCACGCCATCGTAGTTGTCAGCGTCTAGAGCGAGTTCTTCGTCCAAAATGCGTGTAGAGTAGGTCCAGCCAGTAGGTGCCGTGAAGTAATCCAAAGCATCGGCCTCTTGAAAATCAATTGCTTGTATATTTTCCGGGTCCACATGGTGAGCAAAGAGAACGAAAATGTCTCCTTCTGGACTCGTGAGCTCATGAACCCGCATACCTGGAGTGAAAACCAAGAGGGTGTCGCGCTTTACCTGGACTTTGGCCACAATACCATTGGCCCCACTTTCCACGAATTCACCGTCGAGTGGTCTGGCAATTATTTTGTATTCGTTACCCGGCATATCGTCTAGGAAATCCACAGTGTCCGGGTGACCTTCCACAGACGGCGTACTCCTCATGCCAGAGTCCTCAGCTGAAAAGACTGCGATCTGAGCCGGCCCCTTTGTCCATCCGTCCGGGGGCACAATAGACTCCCATTGTTCGAAGGTGCATTCTTGGCATTCATAGGCCAAGGCAGCAAAGGGATTTTCCCCCGTGCTTTTCATCATTTTATGGGTGAAAGCTTTGACCGTTTCTTCGGCTTGGCCTGAGTCGACGTTGTCAGTGTTATCGTTTACATCCGTGCTGTTACCGGTGGGCGCAGACGTGGTGGGCTCTGCGCCGGTGCACGCTGCCATGAGCAGGATGCAGTATGTTATAGAAGAGGCTCGAAACAAGTGGGATGTAGTCATGTGGATTACCTTCTCTAGAATAAGTGTTCGGCATATTCTCTAACTATATGCTTATTACGTAAGGCGTTCTTAAGAAACCCACTATGACGCCAGCTGGCTTCACACCAACTCAACAAATAGCCACGGGTGAGGTCCACGTCCTGCCGGGTGGGCAAGTAGTTGTTTCGAGTTGATACACAGCGCAAGCGCTAAGCTTAGGTAGCCAAGTCTGGGGCCATACTTAGAAGCAACCGTGGTTTGGTGGTTAGCATATCATCTTTGGTCCAGACCACGTGGTCGTACGGTAAACCCTTAACCTGTGGATTCAGTAAAAGTTTGAGCCTACGTTCTTCACCATAAGAATCATTCAACTCCGATAAAACTTGGTCCACCTTCGTTGCTGCATCGAGCAGTTGCTTGACCTCTGGCGTCTCATCCCACTCTGGGCCTGCACCCTCGGGGCGACGAACGTAGAGGCATAGTTGATTTCCCTGGTCATTGGGTCCGAACAACCATTTACGTTCTAGGGTGAAATCAGAGCGTCGGATGGCTTCCGCCAAATTGGTTTCGTAAACGTTACTTTGATTCAAACGAGCAACATGGGCGGCTTTACATACAAATTCAATGATAGGCGAGGCGTTGAAGAAACCGGTGCACTTTACAATGTCGAACATGCGGTAACGGATCATGCCCATGGTGGTTGTAATCACCAGCTCATATTTATCACCTTCTTTTAAGTCCCATACTGAGACAAGGTTAGAAGATGTTGCTTCTTTGTCAACGGGTAAGAACTCTAGGATGTTCGCTCCGGGGTGCACTGCGCCGCCTAAGCTGTCGCCTTTCATCGGAACACAAAAATAACCCTCTGTTGCACAATACGGCAGATTGTAAACCGGCACGTCTCCTAAGACCTTGCTTAAGGCATCTTCTTGAAAGGCACTGATTCCGGAACGCCAGGAAAACACAGTATGCAAAGTGGGCCAAACGTCCTTCATTGTAAACTCATCTCGCGCAAACACTTCACGTAGATGCTTGAGCCGTGCAGCCGAGCATTTCAACGGCGGCAAGTGAGCGGGTAGAGTTTTCTTACCTTCCAAGTAAGGCCAATAGGAGTCTATCTCCGACAAAATGCGGTTCCAAAAACCATGAAAGATGCTTGGCAAAATCATGGTGGTATATTCAATCTCACCGGCAACGGTGTAGAGTCCTCCCCATTCGTGGAAGTCGTCGTCTG
>JABJBS010000230.1 GCA_018668695.1 Deltaproteobacteria bacterium | reverse complement strand
TTCGAAACAAAGCGCGCGTTGGCCTCGCTTCGTCTACCATGATGCGAAGCTCTCTGAGTAAATCAGGAACATCAGGGACCTCGAACTTACCTCGGGCAGCTTGCTTCGCAAGCGGTGTACCAGGAACAATTGTAACCGTGAGGGCCGAGAAAAACTCGGGATCCATCGCCGTAATGAGCTTGGCAGTTTCCTGTGCGTGCTGCACCGGCTCTTTCCCACCAATACCCAATAAAGCAATCACGGATATTTTCATTCCCGCCCGGTGGGCCTTATTCGCGGCTTCAACGTGGGCATCGAAATCATCGCCCTTGGCAATCTTCTTCAGGGTCGCGTTCGCTCCAGACTCCGGGCCGATATAGAGCTGCTTTAGACCCGCGTCGCAAAGTGCTTTGAGCTCTTTGTCGGTTTTCTCCAGAACATTACGCGCCATCGCGTAACAAGAAACGCGCCTAAGCTTTGGAAAATCACTTCTCGCCTGCTCGAGAATCGGTAGCCAATGGCCCATCGGCAACACCAAAGCATCACCGTCTCCCACGAAGATTTTTTGAACCGCATGGCTATATCTCTGACCAGCCTGGCCTAAGTCTTCGAGAGACTCCTCTAATGCGCGAACACGAAACTTCTTCGCCCGATACATGTCGCAGTAGGTGCAACGATTCCATGAACAACCAATGGTTGCCTGCAAGATATAACTGTCGGCCTCACTCGGAGGTCTGAAGATCGCACCTTCGTATCGCATGTTGAATTAGATAACGTTCTCAGCATCTTTTGACAATCAGAGTCTAATGCAGCCATTATTTTGGCGGAAATAGGCACAAAAATGTGGATTCATTTAAATATTGCACCTTGCAGGATGCGGTATTTCCTCGTATGCCTTCGCCGTATCTAGCCCAAACAGGTCTTCCCAAAGGCCACCATTTAATTTGAAGGGGATTCAAAATGAAACTCAACGCTCTTACATCTATGGCTCTTATTGTTGCTCTTGGTCTTTTCACTGCTTGCGGCGGCGAAGACACTGCTAAAGAAGGTGCAGACAATACTGAAGCAACGACCGAAACGACTGACACTACAGATGCAAACACTGATGCAACTGATGACACGACTGACAACAACACCACTGACAACAACACTGATATCGGTGGAAACGACAGCGGCAACAGCAGCAACGGTCCTGACTGCCTACAACAAGGCGCTCAGTGCTTTGAGTGTTTCGCACAAGCGGACATGGGCGGATACCAGGCATATGAAGTAGCTCTTTCTGAAAACTGCCTTTGCGCTAACGAGTGCGTTACAGAATGTACTGCTGAATGTGGTGGACAACAAGGTGACGGCGCATGTCAGCAGTGCCTCAACACGCTTCCACAAGGCTCAAGCTGCCAGCAAGATTTCAGCGCAGCATGCCAAGGCAACAACGTTTGCTTGAGCTTCGCGATGAACGTTCAAAACTGCCCTCAGTAGTCTGAACTTTTAGCAAAGCTAAAATCGAAGAGCGCTCGAGACCATTTGGTTTCGGGCGCTTTTTTTTTGCCTATCACCCTGGCTTCCACCGCTGAGCAATTTCTCTTTTTTCAACAACCTGCACTTCACAGTTGACGTATAGACCGGCGCAAGCCTATATCTACCCAAAAGTAGATAAACTCCTCTCAAGGATTAGCCATGCTCCATCCACGCACTTCACTTCTTCTCGCCTTCATCGCGGCCTGCCTGTTACTTGGCTGCGGCGCGGGAAGTCCGGAATCCTCTTCTCCAGATTCGCAAACTGACTCGGGCGCACCCACCCCATCTAGCGATGACAACCAAGCCGATACCGATGCCAACGACGAAGACACCAACGTTGAAGGTGCGCCGGCCACTCTGGCCATCGTCGAAGGCCTAGGCATAGGCGGCGTTGAGATTGGCGATACATTCGCTGAGATCAAAGCAATTCTGGGAGAGCCCGAATCACCCATGGGCTACAACCGAATGATTGTTGCCTCGTGGCCACAACTTGGTCTTGAAATATTTTTTGCATCTGAGCTGGATTTTGAAATCAACGACGCCGCCTGGGCCATGTCCATGAATACGACACAAGGAGATGGCTTTAGCGGCTCAGCCATTCCGGGAATGAATCGTTCTCAAATAGAGACAGAAGTGGGGACGACCAATGATGAAACACTTGGATACGCATTTTATGAATGCGGATTGGTTGTTCAATACGATGA
>JABJBS010000229.1 GCA_018668695.1 Deltaproteobacteria bacterium | reverse complement strand
GGCCCAGACTCATAGATCTGTTGCATGCCCCGAACTTTTTCACCACGCATCATCTTGTCATGTTTGATGACGCCGCGAGCCAATGTTTTATTCTCAGTGGTCACTGATCGGCTTCTGCTTTGTTTGACGAAGAATGGCGTATGCGGGCACTTGCGTTTGTGGTTCAGCATTTTAGATCCCAGAAACCCGACAGCTTCTTCCAGTGCTCTGGCATAAAATGCATCCACAAGGTTAAGCGGTTCTTGGCACCCAGATGTGACATGCCTTAGGAAGTGAGTGGCTTCTTCGCTGGCATGGTTCATAGATAAATTCCCCAAGTAAACCATATTGGCCCTCGGGATATAATAACTCTCGCTGCTTAGGATCTGCTTCTTGATTTGCTCCATGTCTTCTTTGCTAAAGTCGCCGCGCCGTTGGAGGCGTTTCAAGAAACTGAGATCCACTACCGTGGCTATTTCAATGGTAGAGAGCGCATCTCCTATTTCAAGGTTGAAAACTTTAAGCAGTACTTCGACGTAGTGTTTGAAGTTTTCTTCGACGGCATCGATGGACTGTGTGATGTCGTCCATTTCTAGCCAATTGAGAAACGACTGCTGGCAGACGATAGGTGGGGTATTGATGATGCAATATTCGTGATTTGAGATTCGTACGAGCGCAGCCTGGTGCTCCAGCCCCTGTTCTTGGAGCTGCCAATAAATGGGCTCCGCATTTTGGTAGATGATTAGGCCAGGGCCTTTCTCAGGCATTTGGTCCAGTTCTTCGAGGACAATCTTAGGCAAATGGGTCGGAGCAACATGCATCTCACCGATAAAAACGACAATCAGATGGTCGGGATGCGTTCGGATCTCTTTGGCTATGCGCCGAGCGGCATAAGTGTCTCGTCTTTTAAGGCTGCCGTCGCCTGCGCCTTTTCGCAGTGTATCGATTCCAAGGGCGCGGTAGCCCCGTTCTTTGGCGAGTTGAAAAATCTCAGAATAAACTTCCCAGGTACCAAACATATTCATCGGCTCGTAGCCGATGGCCTCCAGAAACTCGCTCTCCGTAAGGTCATCAGTCATGAACTTATGAATGAGGTTTTGGAATTTGCCGGGTAGAAACTCAAGTGCGAGTGTGACCGGTCGGTCGGGCGGTAAACGGCGCAACATTCTTAGGTAACTTCGTTGCGCCTGCGGAAGTGTGTGGTAATCGCCGAAATAAATCAGGTTGGTGTTCGTCACAGCATTGTCGAGCTCATCCGTTGAGGTTTGGCTGTGATAGTTACTGACGGCTTGTTTGTAAGTTTCTTGGTAGGCAAGGAACTCCGCGCTGTAGCCATAGACCGAGTCGTTGATCCGGCGCTGGTTGCGGCGAAAGACCTCTTGGTGCAGACGGATCACTTCTTGCCGAAGTGATAGTTGGTCGGGTTCGGTTGCCTTTTTTAAAGGTCGGAGGAACTTCCTCCGTTGTTTCTCGGTTTTCACGGTCATCAGGGGTTGCCTACTTCACTTAAATGGTGCCAGACTTCTCAGCGCATCGCCACTTTCCAACGGATGGGGGCAATGAGAGTTTAATGCGGTGCGTTAACCTTGAAGGAGAAAGATTCTATGGTGAGCAAGTCGTCTGTTTTGACTGCGTCGATTGTATTTTTAGCCCTTGGTATGGCCCCTGTGATTGCCACAGCTGGTGAGGTTAGCCCTACCGATTTTGCCCTCTATAAGGACTGGCAAGATGGTCAAACCGATGAAAGATTGGCTGAAGACGATGAAGAAACCCGAACGAAAAAGATCGCAAAGACCCTTGGTGTAACTGTGGAGCAGCTCGAGGCTGCGGTTGCGAAGGTCAAAGCGGTAGAATCCACTTTGGGAAGCTCAACAGCTCAGGCTGTTCGAAGCTCACTGGCGCAAACTCCAATGGCCAGTCGGCTTTTGGATGTAGAGATCAACACAGAGACGCGCCACGCCGTGGCATACGTTAAATGGCGGTGCCCAGATAAGCGGGACATCGATGTAGAGGCAGCCTACGTGGCCTGGGCCATCGGAGACAGTAACCCTTTGGTTAAGGTTTTAGGGCTCTGGTGCGTAAACGAGATCGATACAAAGCTTTTCAGTGCCCAAATTGGCCGTGAGGCGTTCACAAAAATTCGAAAATCGAGCATTCCGCGGTTCGCAGCTTCACGTTATATCCGATTTTTCCAGAAAATTAAGCGCGGTGCCCATCGCTGAGTGATTCTGGCCTCCTAAAAGTTTAATTCTAGCGACCCTCTTCTTTGGTATCTCTCTCGGTCCGTGATTGAATAAGAGCTATGGCATTGATATTTCGCACGGATTTGGAATGTTCGCGTCAGGATAAGCAGGGCATGATTTTCTATCATGTTCGTGATCCTCAATCTGGTGCGAATTTCGACCTCTACGAAATCGAATACCTGATGGCACTCAAGCTGGATGGGGTCCGAGAAGTCGATGAGGTCGTCGCCGATATTTACGATGATTATGATTTTGAGATCAGCCTAGAGGACTTTGAAACCTTTATGGCTCAGCTTTCTACCCTCGGTTTTGTTCGTGATTTGGCTGAAGACGGTGAAGGGCTCGATGCAGCCGCCACGCAGGTTTTTAGAACGCCTGTGGACAACACCAAAACCCAGCAGTTTAAAATTTCCGAAACAGCAGCTTTGATTGATGCAGGTGATACATCGCACCTAGCGCCCAAGAAAATGATGCCACCACGCAAGCTCGCGATGACCATTGGCGTTGGAGCCCTAGCTCTTCTGCTCTCTACAGTTGGTGCATTTTTCTTATTGGGCGGTTCTGAGACTGGGGTGCGGGCAACCGCGGTTAAGGCCACGCGGGTTGCTCTTTACTTTGAGCAGCCGGCCATCGAGGTGCGCTCACAGCGCGAAACTTGGCTCAGCTTTGCACAAGGTGGGAAAGTGGCTGAACTCAGCGTTGAGCCGAAAGTTATGGTTAAGACTGGCCAAGTACTTGCGGCGCTGACTCTCTCTGGGGCCGTTAAAAAGCAAATCTCTCGGGCCCAAGAGCAAGTTAACAAGAAGGCAGAACTCTTCACCAAGGCGTCGGCACAGGTAGACGCGATTTACGCAGAGCGTGCGAAGATAGAAAAGAAGCGAGCTGCGGCCGATGCGGCTCTTGAGAAGCTCGAACCGGGTAACGTCGGTAAGGGAAAGATCAGTCGTAAGGAAGCTCGTAAGTGGCGTAACAAGCGAGCATCGGCCAACAAGAAATTGGGTAAGCTTGTAAAAAAAGAGCGTAAGTTGGTCCAAAAGCAAACCCGTGCGCGCTTGGCTTTAGATAAGGCGAAGGCTCAATTGGAAACCCGTGAGCTTAAAGTGGCCGACAAAACGCTCAGCGCCCCGTTTGACGGGCAGGTCGTCTCAGTTGGTGAAGTCGAGACAGGTTCTAGAGTGGAAGCCGACCAACAAATCATTCATGTACGCGACCCAGCGAAATTAGAAATTACGTTTCAAGTGCCGAAATTTAAGTCCAGTAAGCAGGGCGGTCAGGGCTTTATTGTTGTGGAAGGCCAAGCCTCTCAAGCTGTGACCATTACCAACGTTGGAGGCAAGCAAGGCGCACGACTGGTCTCAGTTCAATTTGATGACCCTTCGAAAGAAATTATTTATGTATCTGCTGACCAGTTTAGGTTGGTTCGAGAATTTAGAGAGCCTGCATATCGTTTGGCGCGAGCAGCTCTGGTCAACCGCGAAGGTAAGACGATGATTGCGATTATGCGCGAGGGGCGTGTGCTATGGGTACCGGTTGAAGTCTTGTGGAAAGATAAGCTGATGGTTGCAGTGGCTCTTAAAGACGGCATCGACCTGACGGCAGCCGATATGGTCCTACTGGGTACTTTAGACGGAAGTGCCTTGGGAGAACTGGACGACGATGATCGCGTTGTTATGAGCAACTAAGCCGGGCGGCGCAGCGAAAGCCGGGTTACTTAGCTGACTTTACTTGAAGAGCAAGTGAGTTGAGCATGGTTTGAATTTGCTCACTCCAGGGTGTGAGCAGCTCCGTGCGCCCTGAAATAACAAAGGCCAATCCACGTTCATTGTGTATCGTTAGCCAAGCACGTTCGCTCACAGCTATTTGCGAGGCTCCGGAACCTAAAGTGTATGTTTGGTCTAAGAGCATGGCTTCTTGATTAAGGACAGTGGCTTTGGTTTTCTCCATTTTTTCAATGGAAACTCCTGCCTGGCTCTCAACGCTCTTCATTCGGTCCCATTGTTCCTGAGCAAGTCTATCAAGAGTTGGCGCTTTAACGCGCAGTGGATCTAGGTAGATTTGAAACTTAGGTGCACCGTATAAATCGCTTGCTGAACTCATACTTATCAAGAGACCGCCTTTGGCGGCATCTTCGAGTTTGGACGTTGTATCGATGCTCCAACCCGGAATCGGGGTAAGCACCAAGCCAATATCTGGCAGCTCGGCTCTAGGGGCTGACTCTTGGGCCAGCGAATGACAACCGGCACAGCTCAAGAGGAGCGCCAGCCAAGCCAGCATCGCGACGTGAATGTTGGGTGCTCTCATGAGTTCATTTTTTTGGCCATGTACTCAATTAAGTCAATTTTAGTGACCGCTCCAGTAAGCTTGCCATTGTCCAAGACGAGTACAAGCTCACATGAGTTGAAGAGACCACTGAGTGAGGCTACTGGGGTGGTTGGATCGACGACTGCAAAGTTGTTTTCGACCATATCTCCGATAGGGTGATCGAGCTGCACTTCGCCGGCGAGAAGAAACTT
>JABJBS010000228.1 GCA_018668695.1 Deltaproteobacteria bacterium | reverse complement strand
GATATTCGCGCATCCAGGGGTGCTCGAGTCGTTCCGCTGGGCGTGCTTGCCCCGGGCGACGGTGAGGATACGAAAGAGACACTTTTGGATGCTGGCGCTTCAAGGGTACTGAACGAAACATTGTCTTTAGAGGAGTTATTAAATGGCTAATCGCAGCGCAGAAAAAACTCGGGTCACCAGTGAGACAACCATAACCTGTCGCTTGGTCCTTGATGGATCCGGCCATGTCCAGGTGTCTACCGGCATTGGGTTCTTTGACCACATGCTTACGGCCCTGGGAAAACATGCTGGTTTTGATGTCACTTTAAATTGCGAAGGTGATTTGCACATTGATGATCACCACACCGTTGAAGACTGCGCGCTAACGCTCGGAGCATGCCTGGATGAAGCACTGGGCGACAAACGTGGGATTCAGAGATTCGGCCACGCTTATGTGCCTCTCGATGAAGCGCTGGTGCGCGCTGTTGTGGATTTATCGGGGCGACCATTTCCATCGATTGAGATGAACTTGGTGCGCGAGAAGTTGGGTGAACTGGCTTGTGAAAACATTGGTCACTTTTTCGAATCGTTCGCCATTGCGGCCCGTATGAGTTTGCATGTGGATGTTATTAAGGGACGAAACGATCACCACAAGGCCGAAGCTGCATTTAAGGCTGTCGCTCGTTCACTGAGAGATGCTGTACGGCTTACTGAAAGTGGTCAGGTTCCGAGCACTAAAGGGGTTTTATGATGTCTGCGAAGACTCCAGTAGCAGTGGTTCGTACAGGGACTGCAAATCTTGCATCGGTATTGGCGGGGCTTCGCCGCGCTGGCTCAGAACCGTATCTGACCGATTCGGCAGAAGATATCTTGTCCGCACCTCGGCTGATTCTACCAGGTGTGGGTGCCTTTGCAGCCGCGATGGAGGCCTTACGAGAAAACAAGCTTGTGGATCCTCTGATGCAACGCATTGATGAAGATAAGCCAACCATGACGATTTGTTTGGGTTTGCAGCTTTTAGCGAAGTCGAGTGAAGAGAGCCCCGGTGAGGCGGGTTTCGGGATTGTTGATGCTGCTGTGAAGCGTTTCCCGACAACCGTGCGCGTTCCGCAGCTAGGTTGGAATAAGATTACGCCTGTTGGGACCTGTAAAGTTCTTAGAGAAGGCTATGTCTATTTTGCCAATTCGTATCGTTTAGAAGAGGTTCCACAAGGTTGGAGTGGCGCCATGTCAGACCATGCCGGTCCCTTTGTGGCTGCTCTCGAAAAAGGAAATCTTGTGGCCTGCCAGTTTCACCCTGAACTCTCTGGTGAATTTGGTGCCTCGCTCTTAGAACGTTGGGTGGAAGGTGGTGACGCATGTTGACCTCAAGAATTATCCCTTGCCTTGATTGCCGAGATGGCCGTGTGGTGAAGGGCATTAAATTTCAAGGGCTACGAGATGCAGGGTGCCCTGTGGAACTGTCGATGAACTACCAAGCACAAGGTGCCGATGAGTTAGTCCTACTGGACGTTTCCGCGACTCCGGAAGGGCGAAGCCACCAGCACGATACGGTTCGCGAGGTGCGTGAAGCACTCGGTATCCCATTGACCTGCGGAGGCGGTGTACGTGTGGCCGATGATGCTGGTCGTTTGTTGGAAGCTGGTGCAGATAAGGTCAGCGTTAATACCGCAGCGGTGACCAACCCCGGGTTGATTAACGAGCTGGCAAAACGCTATGGCAGCCAATGTACAGTTGTTGCTATTGATGCGGCCAGAAAAGATGGTGAAGAAGGCTGGGAGCAGGTTGTGCGCTCTGGCAAAGAGCGAACGGGCATCGATGTGATTGATTGGGCCCGAGAAATCGTTGACCGCGGCGCTGGAGAGATTTTGCTTACAAGCTGGGACCGAGATGGGACGCGTTCAGGCTATGAACTGGATTTACTAAGTGCCGTGAGTGAAGCGGTGACTGTACCGGTTATAGCTTCGGGTGGAGCGGCTTCGCCTCAGCACCTGATCGAGGCACTTAAGGCAGGCGGCGATGCTGTTCTTGCTGCTTCCATATTTCACGACGGCGAGTACACAGTACAGACGCTTAAAGAAGAGCTGCGGAAGGCAGGAATTGAGGTCAGACTATGATTATCCCCTCTATTGATTTGATGAATGGCAATGCTGTGCAATTGGTGGGCGGCAAGGAAATGGCACTTGATGCCGGTGATCCGAGGCCAATCGCCGAAAAGTTCGGCCGCGTAGGCGAAATCGCCGTGATAGATTTAGATGCAGCTTTATCACAAGGAAGCAATCGAGAGGTCATTGAAGACCTGTTGAAAATCGCTCCGTGCCGGGTTGGCGGTGGTATTCGTGACGTTGAGACTGCTCTTGATTGGCTAGATAAAGGCGCGTGTAAAGTCATTTTAGGAACGGCTGCAAGACCGGAGATTCTGAAGCAGCTTCCTAAAGAACGCGTTATCGCGGCGCTTGATGCCGTGAATGATGAAGTTGTGGTCGAAGGCTGGACAACGAAGACCGGGCAGAACGTAACCGACATGATGCGAGAACTTCGTCCTTATGTCGGTGGTTTTCTCGTGACCTTCGTGGAGCGAGAAGGTCGCCTTGAAGGAATGCAAGAAGAGCGGGTTCGAGCTTTGGTTGAAGCGGCCGACGGTGCCGAGCTAACGGTTGCTGGAGGTGTGGCAACTCCTGAAGACGTTGGACTGGTCGACAGGTTGGGCGCAGATGCGCAGGTCGGTATGGCGCTTTATACAGGGCGTTTCGATTTGGCTGACTCTTTGGCTGCTTGTATCAAAACGGACCGAGACGACGAACTCTGGACCACGGTGGTGAGTGATACCGCTGGCCGAGCGCTGGGGCTTGTGTATTCAAATCTCGATAGCTTGCGTGATGCCATCGTTGAAGGGCGCGGTACTTATTGGAGCCGATCTCGAAATGAACTTTGGGTAAAGGGTCTTACCTCCGGTGCAACCCAGAAGCTTGTAGGGGTTTCATTGGATTGTGACCGAGATGCCCTGCGCTTTGTTGTAGAGCAGGCAAACCCTGGATTTTGTCACGAAGAGACCTGGACATGCTGGGGCCCATCCAAAGGACTGCATGCATTAGAGCAAACAACATGGAGCCGAAAAGAAGAAGCTCCTGAGGGCAGTTACACGCGGCGTTTGTTTGAAGAGAGTGGTTTGCTCGGCGCTAAGCTCGTAGAAGAGGCGGGAGAACTCTCCGAGGCGGTCACGAAAGAAGATGTGGCTCACGAGGCTGCAGACGTGATGTATTTTGCGTTGGTGGCGATGGCAAAAGCTGGTGTGACCCTCGCTGATGTAGAGGCTGTTCTTGATGAACGGGCTCTGAAAGTTAAGCGTCGCAAGGGCGATGCTAAAGTTGCACTGGCTTAAGTGAGGTAAACGATGTTGGGACTTCAATATTTTAATCCAGATGCAGTGACGTCGCTTCGGCGTGAACCCGTTGACCCAGATACTTACATTGCCGCTGTGAAAATTGTGGAAGAGGTAAGAACCGGCGGCTTTGATAAGCTGGTCGAATTGGGCAGAACCTATGGAGATCTAGAAGAAGGCTCTAAAGTTCTCTATACCCGTGAAGATTTAGATAAGGCATTGTCTAAGATATCGGCCGACGACAGAGCTGTCTTGGAAAGAACGGCAGCTAGGATTGAAACGTTTGCCCGAGGCCAACGTGAGAGCCTGTCTTCATTTGAGATGACAATTCCGGGCGGCAAGGCTGGCCATCAACTCGCGCCAGTAACACGAGCTGGTTGTTATGCCCCGGGAGGAAGATTCCCGCTGCCATCTACAGTGTTGATGACTGCCGTCACGGCGCGCGTGGCGGGTGTTAAGCAAGTGGTTGTTGCATCACCTAAGCCAACTTCAATTACGTTAGCCGCTGCGGCGGTAGCGGGCGCGGACCAATTGATAGCGATTGGCGGGGCTCAAGCGATCGGAGCATTAACGTTCGGCGCTGGAGAAATCAGCCCTGTTGATGTGATTGTAGGGCCGGGCAACCGCTGGGTAACCGCTGCGAAAAAGTATGTCTCGGGTTTTGTTGGTATCGATATGTTGGCCGGGCCGTCCGAACTCGTTGTCTGGGCTGATGAGACGGTAGAGCCCAATGTGGTTGCGGCTGACCTCCTGGCGCAAGCTGAGCATGATCCCGACGCTCTTCCGATACTTATTACAACAAGTTCTAAGCAGCGTGATGCGGTGAATGAAGCCCTCATCAAGCAGCTCGAAATCCTCCCCACACGCGACACGGCAGAGAAAGCTGTTGAGAATGGCTTTGCGGTTTTAGCCGAGAGTAAGGCGGAGGCCGCTGAACTATGTAACCGATTGGCTCCCGAGCACTTGGAGATTCATTTAGAGGATCCGGGTGAAGCCAAAGAGATGTTACATCACTATGGTGCGCTCTTTATTGGAAGAGGAGCCGCCGAGGTGTTTGGCGACTATGGGGCTGGGCCTAATCATGTATTGCCCACGGGAGGCTGCGCTCGATTTACTGGCGGGCTCTCCGTGATGACATTCCTACGGATGCGAACCTGGATGGAAAGTTCAACGGTACTGGCTGATGAAATCATCAACGATACGGTGGCGCTTGCACGCATGGAGGGCTTGGAAGCCCACGCTCGTGCGGCCGAGAGTCGTAAGGTGTCGAGCTAGAACCTATAGCCTTAAGGTGTACGTTAAGTGTACATCGCTTGTACGTTCAGCGTATGCCGGTAAGCCCTTTAAGGCTTTCATCTCTTTTGGGGTAGCATATAAGATACTGTTTTTATTCAGCTAAATTGTTTTGGCCCAATGTGGCACGTCTCCTGCTTTGTTTAGAGTGTAACGCAGCACAACAACCTAAACGGGAGAGAGACAATGAAAGCAATTCAAACCATCATCACAGTCGTAGCACTTAGCATCGGATTTTCAGCGAGCGCCCAGGCCAGTGATATTGATGTCGATTACGTTCGAAACTATGACGGTGACACAGTGACCGTGAACTTGGTTGACCTCCAAGACATCGACCCCGACGGAACTTATTCGGCCCTTTGGTACAAAGTGGGCATCCGAGTCAGTGGTGTCGACACACCGGAAATGCGAGCCAAGTGTCCAGAAGAAAAGGTCATGGCAAAGCAGGCAAAATATTTCGTTCGAGACCTCTTGAAAGATGCAGAGCATATTGCAATTCGCGACATTTCACGCGGCAAATATTTTCGCTTGGTAGCTGACATCATTGTGAATCCAGGCACTCCGGATGAGTTGAATATCAAGGATGCGCTTTTTGAAGCAGGCCTTGCAGTTCCTTACTATGGAGGCCGCAAGACTCACAGTTGGTGCGAATAAGAAGACTTTAAATTTTAATCGAATAGCGAATGAAAAATAATCCTAAAATAGACATATACGAATAGTCAATAATCAGGTTCCCCCCCTGAAGTTGTACTGCAAAAAGAATCCTGGATGTCCCCCGCATCTGGGATTTTTTTTGCCCATAAATTGACCATGAATGCCATTTAAAGGCTTTTTGTAGCGATTCCACGAATACTTGGCCTGATGAAAGAGGGGGCTTTTCGAAGACTCGAGTGGGTCACGTCTTCGATGGTAAGACCGGTTTCTTGAATGCTTTTAAGCGTGTCCCTGGTTAGATGACATCCGCCCGCAAGATGTTTCCATACTGGCTCAATTCTCCCTTGCCATTTTGCCCGATTGGGATTGTCGTGAGCGTGCACATGTTCAAGAAAAAGTAATTTTCCACCAGGTTTTAAAACGCGAAATATTTCTTTGAGACTTTGCTTTGGGTTGTTCACGGTGCAGAGGACAAGTGTGGAGACGACCGTATCAAAGCTTATATTTTCGAAGGGTAAATCTTCGGCCTGCGCGCTCGCGGTTTCGAAATTGCCTTCGCCCAGTTCCTTGAGCTTATGGTCAAGCTGACGTTTCATTCCCGGATCTGGTTCTGTGATGACTACCTTTTCTACCGAGGAAGGGTAGTAGGGGAGGTTGACTCCCGTGCCACCGCCAATTTCCAGAATACATCCATGTGCTTGAGCAAGAAGTGCCTTACGCCATTGGCCGAGACCCGCGGCTTCGGTGTTTTTCATCAAGAGGTCGTAAATGGGGGCGAATAGCCAGCTCATGGGGGTCATCTCCGCTTTCGTCGCTAGGGTAGAAATCGTTACGAGGTCAGTAACTTAGCCCCTTATTGGGCCGAAAGCGATCGGAGTTTGTTGAAAACATTATCTTTTTAGTTGTAATCGTACGTTCGATTAATTAAATAAGAGACTCGGAGGAAACGATGGCACGACCAGCACAGGCAGACGCAGCACTTACCAAGCAGAAGGTTCTATCTTCTGCATCCGCGCTTTTTGCAGAGCTTGGCGAGGGCAACACCAGCATGCGCGCTATCGCAGGAGGCGCTGGGGTCAGCCTGGGTACTGTGCACCATTACTTCGGTAGCAAGGCGAAGCTTTACGATGCCTGCATCGATGCAATGTACGGCGAGTTGGGAAGTCTTTGGTCTGAATTACAAAATGAAATTCAGAACCTTGATGGGGTGGGTGCTCTGGTGGAACACGTCATTCGGCGCGGCTTTGGTTTTGCCCGACGAAACCACATGGCCATTCGCTTGGTGATGCGCGAGGTCGTCGACCACGGGGAAGTTTCGCAGGCCCGCCGAGAGCAGTTTGTCGATCCATTCTTTACGCGGATAACTCTGGCGGTTGGCGAGCTACTTGGCCGCGGTTCTGTGGAAACACGCCTTTTATGCCAAAGCGCCGTGAACCTGGTGGTTCGCTACGCTCTTAGCTCAGAACGAGAACTGGAAATAGTGACCGGGCTTCAGGGCGAGGCCTCAATGCTGGCCGTGGAATCGCACCTTGTCGAAGTCACACGAACCTTATTCGAAATCAAAATTAACTAAGGAAGACCACTATGTTTATTAAGCCTGATGAACTCAAGAACCTGCCACCCATGAACACACGTTACAAATTGGGTGAGACTTTAACCGAAGAACAATTGGCATTCTTAGACGCCTACGGATTTGTTCATTTCGAGGGTGTCGCTTCAAAGGATGAAGTAGAGGGTATCATCTCTGAACTTGAAAGAATCGAAGGCGAGTGGGCAACCGAAGAGCGAGATTCCATCAATGGAATTCCTTTATTTTGGGGCAAGGACGACCGAGGAGCAAAATTCCTTCAACGGTTTGCGTTCACCTCTCGTCACTCGAAGTTTATCAGTAAGTTTGTGACTCATAGCCGATTTGAGCCAATCCGCCGCCTTGTGGGCGAGGATGCGCGCATCGGCGAAGACGAAAAAGATGGTGTGGTGGTCAATCGATACATGAACGTCCCTGAAAGCATTCATCCTCGCTTGGGTTGGCACACTGATGGTCTGCGAGACCTCTGTTATCTGCGCATGCCGCAAAGAATGCTTAATATAGGCCTTCACCTCGACGACTGCGATACCTACAACGGTGGGCTTCGTTTATTACCGGGGAGCCATCGCCAAGGGTTTATGTCGATGTGTTTTAAGAAGCTTTATTTTCTTGATCACAGAAGTGACGACAAGGAAATCTGCGTGACGACAAAGGCCGGTGATTTAACCATTCATGATGGTCGTCTCTGGCACCGGGTAGCGCGTTCTAAACTGTATGGACAAGATAGCCTGCGCCGCACGATGTTTGTTCCCTACCTTACGGGGCCTTATGAGCCTAAAAGCAGTGCCAGCCGTACGCCGATTTATCACCATCTTGGAACTGCAATAAGAGCCACCAAGTCGAAGATTCAAGCAGCGTTTGCGTAAAGTATAAGGGCGAGAGAATTAAGACGGGTGTGTTTCAATCCAGGAAGCAATCTCTGGATAAATCTCGTACCGAGCGCTGCGCGCGAGCAGTAAATCAATGTGGCCGTAATCCCCGGCAAAACCATTGGCTTCACTGCATACAAGAAGCTTCTTATCTTCAGTGTTAATTTTATTGTAAACCTCAGCCACGTTTTCGATGGGTACAAGTTTATCCGCTGCGCCGGCCACGAATAAAACAGGCCGGTCGATGGTATCGAGATTTTTCCAGTAATCGCCTTGATGACCAGACCCTGCTTGGTCTTTAGACATAGTGTACCAGTTTGCGAATTGCTGAACCAGCCGGGTGGACACCGGTGAGAGTGCCACAGAGACCAAGGCTGATACATCTTGATGATTCATGAGGCTATGGTTGGCCAGGGCAGGGCAGGCTATGCGTTTGGTGATTCGAGGAAAGAGTTTCCCAACCAAAGATGCTGGGCGGTAGGGTGCCCATTTTTGAAGTTTGAGAATGGCCCTTAACGGAAAAATGAAATCGAGAAATGGATGTTGGTTCGCTGAGATACCCGGTGAGCCCACAGTCACAACCGCGCCAAAGAGATCACTGCGTCCGTTAATCATCGATGCATAGGCGAGCATTCCGCCCAAACTGTGGCCTATCCAGTGAACTCTCTGAGCTCCCGTCTCGGCCTGCACTTTCTTGATTAGAGCTGGGACATCTTGAAAGACAATATCGTTGAAGTTGTAGGTTTTACGCTTTTTCCAAAATTTACCGGTGTAGTGGCTCCGGCCTGCTCCCCGCAGTTCAGCAATCCATACATCATGCCCTCTTGCGCGTAGGTACTCCGCCAAATTGATTTCGTGTACCGGGGCATCCATGTTGTAGCGATTGGCACCCAGTCCATGCACCAAGAGGATAGGTCCCATCCTGGAACCACTGTTCTCAGGCGATTTGTGGTAAAGGGCAAGCTTCCACCCATCTTGAGTGTGCGCCCAAAAACGGCGACCACTGCTACGTTGCTCCGTAAGCGAGTGTGATGAGTTATGAAATGTTGTCTCTATAGCTTGAGACGGAAGTTCTACGACGATGTTTGACATCTTACTTTACAATCCAAGTCACTATTCTTGAAGACGCGGTCTTCGTCATTTGTGGTACATAAGATTACTATCATAGAGGAAGCGATTCGGCGAGTTCCCAGGCAACTTGCGATTGGAAAGGGAAGATTGGTGGTACCAAAGTGCGCCAATATGATGATTTTAAGACATAAAACCAAATTGCGACTTATTTTGGTATGACCCTTTGGAAGTACCCCTCACATTTCTTTACATCCGTATACATTTAGCTTGACGGATCGCGTACGAGTCGTGTTTCCTACGGCAGCATTTCTGCATGGGGGAAATTTATGAAGCATCTTTTGAGTCGGTACCTACCGATCTTTACGAGTCTTAGCGTCTTGGTGGGCTGCCAGTGCAGCGAAGGTCTAGACAGTATCAGTCCGGACCTGCCTAAGATTGACATCTGTGTGGCATCGGCCGATGGCGAAGGCGAGGTCTGCTACGAGGCACTTAAAGCTGCAACGCGGGAAGAAAATTGTTCAGCTTCCGGCGATTGTGTCTTGCCCGAACTGAATGCAGAGATTGGGCGTGTGGTTGCTGGGGAAAACAGCCGCCTGCCTGTGACCGTGAAGAATCTGGGCGATTCGGATTTGATTTTCTACAATCCAACGGTGGCAACTGGCTCCTCAACTCAGTTTAGAATTGCTCCCGGAGTGTCACAGGATCCTCAGGGTATCTACATTGTTTTAGAGCCAGGTGAGAACTTTGTATTCGAGGCGGAGCTACGAGGTAACCTATGTGGGCCTCAGACAGCACGCTGGGTTTTGACATCCAATGATGGGCGAGTGCCCGATGGCCAAGATGGCTTTGGTTTTGTTGGTCAACCAGACAACCCGATTTACCTAAATCTGACAGGAACTGTGGGAGGTCCTTGTTTATGCGCCATTGGTGCCACGAATCTCGATTTTGGTGGTGTCATTGTGGGAACTGAGTCAACGCAGCGTTGGCGTTTTGAATCGTGTGGCGATGAGGCAATCATGGTTTCTGAAGCGACGATTGGAATGGCGACGGGCGGTTCCGAAGTCTTCACCATCGCTGAAACGATATGGCCGGAATCAGGTTTGCTTGAGCCTGGTGAGGAAGGCGCGGTTGATATTCGGTACTTGCCTACTGTGATTGCACCTCCTGCGGATGCAGGGCAGCTTTGGCTCTACACGGATGTACCCACGGCCCAACCTTATTTTCCGGTTGATATTTTAGGTCGAGGACTCGAGAGACCTTCGTGTGAACTGGGTACATTCCCTGGGAGCATCGTTTTTGGACAAGCCGCAGCGGGTGCGTCCCATAACTTTCGGCTGTTTAACAACGGTGAAATTGCTTGTCGGGTGTACGATGCTCAAAGAACATCAGGCGCGACTGATTTTGAGCTGACCGGTGTTTTACCAACTCAAGAAGTCCCGATGGTTCTGCAGCCTGGCGAGCATATAGAACTCACGGTGCAGTTTTTAGGTGGTGTCACGTCCTATGTGGAGTCGATGTTCACGCTTTATGCAGATGACTCTTACGGTACACAGGTATCTACAGACCTTATAGCCACTGCGAACCCTCCGGTTGGAGATGGATGTGTCTTGGATGTGCAGCCAAGCTATGGAGACTTTGGCGACGTTAATATTGGCGAGATTCAAAACATCGGTTTCAATTTATCGAATTTAAGCGAGGGCGATTTCTTCAATGGCCGTTGTAATATTAACGATATTTACCTCGTTGCTGGAAACCAGGAATACCGCTTGGGCGATATGAGTGAGCTGACAAGCTTTTTGGGAATTCCACCCGGTGGCATGATGGATACGTCTGTTAATGTTTTCTTCGAGCCGATGAGCGAGGGCATCAAGTTGGAAACCCTACGTATTATTTCCAACGATATGTACCAGCCCACCTTAGATATCCCTCTTTACGGAAATGTCATGGGTTCGAGGCTTTGTGTTGGAGTGGATGGCGTGGCGCCGGCGACCGTTCAATGTGGACCATCTCAGCCCTGTGATAGTTTTGATTTTGGTATAGCGGGTCCGGGGACGACGGTTGATCAAGATGTGGTTTTAACAAATTGCGGAGCGGGTGTTTTAGATATTCGTGGAATTGAGATGGATGCTGCCAGCGCACCTGAGTTTTTAAAGGTATCGCCAAGCGGTGATTCATTACCGATGGAACTCGCGGCAGGAGAGAGCACAACGGTAAGAGTGCGGTATACCCCGTCGGAATCCGATGGTGATTTTGGTGCTTTCACCGTGCTGTCGAATGCTTCAGGTGCACAGGAGGCACGGGTTAATTTAAGTGGTAATTATGATGGTACCTGCACGCAAATTATATCTTGCAACCCCGTGATGACTCATTTTGGTACTGTTGAAGTGGACACAAGTGGCGTGCGAAGTGTCACTTGCACCAATTTTGGCACTGAGAGTTTAAATATTACTGACGTGGTTGTCACTGGCTCGTCGGCGATATCGATGGCGACCAATACCTATGCAACATTGCAGCCTGGTGAGAATGTAAACTTACAGTTTCTTTGCGCGCCGGTGGCAGGTGGTGTCCATCAAGCCGACATTCAGGTGCTCAGTGATGCCTGTGAAAACGCACCCTTTAATTTGAGTGCTCTTTGCAATGCTTATGTACCTGAAGTTCCCGATTGCATTGGTTCAGATGTGTATGAGCCACTTGAGAAATGGCGTTGGACCGGCACTTCAACTTATCCAGGGTACGATGATGTTTGGATGACACCCATCGTGATGAATTTAACTGACGACAATGCAGATGGTGTGGTGGACGTGATGGATACACCGGATGTTATCTTTACCGCGCTTGAAAGCAGTATGGATATGTTGGGCGGCGGAGGCGGCGGACAAGATGCTTTTTGTAACGCCAACAACGCATCACCGGCAGTGGTGATTGCGGTCAGCGGCGATGATGGTTCAACAATTTGGGAGTGGGGACGCTTGCCCGAAGGAGACCCCGCGGATCCTATGGCCCGAGCAATGGAGGCCGAAGCTCAGCTGGCAGCAGGTGATATTGATGGTGACGGACTCGCTGAAATCATTGGCGTGAAATACACGTACATTGCGCCCAATGAGAATTGCGAAATGACAGATCCCGGTTGCTGCATTCGCGGAAAGTTTGCCCACGGCTCTCTTTACGCACTTGAGCATGATGGAACTTTTAAATGGGAAAGTCAGTTGTGGCGGATGCCCGAATTTGTGATCGAGAATGGTGGCGGGCCTGCCATTGGCGACATGAACGGTGATGGATGGCCTGAGATTGCATTTGGCAATGCTGTGTTTAGTCATAATGGCCAGCTTTTGTTTGAGGGTACGACTTCGACAAGCGCAGATGGCGGCGATGGCGAAGGCGGTGCAGGGCACGGTCCAATGAGTGTTTTTGTGGATTTAAACGGAGATGGCACAAACGAGCTTGTCTCAGGAAGAACGGCGTTTAATTACGCTGGTGAAAAGATTTGGCATCGAGAAGATTTAGCCGATGGGCTTTCAACCGTTGCCAATGTTGACGCAGATTCAAACCCCGAAGTGATCTTACTGACAGCTTCTAACGACCTGCTGGTTTTAGAAGATGATGGAACAACACTTTATGGACCTCTGCATAT
The DNA here is from genome assembly GCA_018668695.1 of Deltaproteobacteria bacterium. Lineage (NCBI taxonomy): Bacteria > Pseudomonadati > Myxococcota > Myxococcia > Deltaproteobacteria bacterium. The sequence goes on along the minus strand of JABJBS010000228.1, from coordinate 16,548 downwards.
CTCCAGTGGCCAGCTTAACGAAGACGGTGAAGACGAGGGATTCATCGCAACGAACCCTGCAGTTGGTGACTTAGACGGCGATGGCTATCCTGAGATTGTTATCTCAGCGACGAATTGGGTGTATGTGTTTGAGCATGATCTTACGCTTAAGTGGAAAGCTCAAAGCAGTGACCAAACAGGCGCGTCGGGGCCAACCACTTTTGATTTCGAAGGTGATGGCCGTGCTGAAGTTGTCTATGCCGATGAGGGCAACGTCTTTATTTGGGACGGAGTGGATGGTCACTTGAAATACCAAGCTGCTCGCGGCTCACGAACTATCTTTGATAATCCAGTAATAGTGGACGTGGACAACAACGGCCACGCAGATATTCTTCTGGCGATGGAATCTCCGCTGGGTGATGTGGGAATGCACGGTGTGATTGCCTACAGCAATGACAAGGAAAACTGGGTGGGGACCCGCCGCGTGTGGAATCAGCACAGCTACCACATTTCTAATATTTCAGAATCGGGAATCGTACCGGCATTCGAGGGAGCCGGTTGGATAGAACACAATGTGTATCGGTCGAATGTTGTGCGTTGTGAATAGATAGGTTGGAGGCGACGACTCCTTCGTTGAGTGCAAGGCATGTGGGGGATTGGGGGGAACAGGTTGCCTTGTCGCATCCGGATAGGTGGGGGAACCATGTCCGGCGCGTGCTCTCAACGAAGGAGTCTACGTGCCCTGGAAGGGGCTTTTCGCATCTCCTGAGGTCATCAGGTCACCGGGGGAAGCGACCTAAGGGATGATTGACGTAGCATTCAAGCATCCAAGAGTGGCAAAAGTAGTTCGGAGTGGAACGTCTTTTGAACTCTTACTCTCTTACACTTCTAAGGTTTGCATGCAGCGTGCCAACTTTGTTTTTGGCAATATTTACCCAATTTGAGCTTGTTTTGAGTCGTTTTGGACCTCTAAGAGTTTCCCAAGACGCAGATCAACTAAAAATATGGCGGATCACACCGATTGTAATCCGCCGTTATATAATCGCCCGCCATTATTTTTGAAGCCTTAGCCATTATTTTGGTGGAGTCAGTTTGCTTGAGTAGCCGGGGGTGGTTAGAGTGCAGCGACCGCTGATGGAGTTTTAGAATGTCCGATAGACCTCGCATGCTTATTTACGGTGCCAATGGCTACACTGGTCGTCTGATTGTCCAGCGTGTTGTCGCTCTCGGCATGCAGCCGGTGCTCGCCGGGCGTAATATTGAAGAGATCCCCAGCCTGGCTCAAGAAGTAGGGCTCGAGTGGCGCGTTGTAGATCTCTCAGATCCGAATAAGCTCGACGAAGTTTTGGAAGGCATCACGGTGGTGATTCACTGCGCTGGTCCTTTTAGCCGCACCTATCTGCCGATGGCGGCTGCTTGTATCCGTTCGAAAGTGCACTATCTTGATATCACCGGAGAAATTGTCGCGTTTGAGGGCCTGAAGGCTATGCACAACAAGGCTAAGAAAGCAGGGGTGATGCTTATGCCGGGGGTGGGCTTCGATGTCGTGCCTACGGACAGCTTAGCGGCTCATTTAAAGAGGCGGTTGCCGGATGCGAGCCGTTTGACTCTCGGCTTTATGGGGCTTGGAAGCATTTCACACGGTACCGCAACCACCATGGTTGAGAATTTACACGAAGGCAGTGTTGTTCGAGAAAATGGTGCCTTTAAGCGTATTCGCTCATGTGAGCGGGTGAAAACCATCGATTTTGGCTTGGGTCCAAAGTTATCCATGGCTATTCCGTGGGGCGATGTTTCGACCGCCCACCACACGACGGGCATCCGTAATATCGAAGTCTACACGCCGATTCCCAAGGGAACGCGTCATTTGCTGCGTGCATCGGGTTATATGGGCTGGCTCTTAGGCGCCAAACCTCTCCAGAGTCTTCTAAAAACGTTGATCGATAACCAACCGGCTGGGCCTGACCAAGAGACCCGCGATAAGGGAAGCTCTTATATTTATGGTGAGGTTAGCAACGATTCCGGTGAGGTAGCTATCTCCCGAATGGTTACGCCGGAAGGTTATAACCTCACGGTTTTGGCAGCGGTGGCCATTGCGGATCGGGTCATGCGCGGCGGATTTGATGCAGGCTATCAGACCCCGGCGGGCCTTTATGGGCCGGATATGATTCTAGAAATAGATGGTGTGAAGCGATTTGATGTTTCTTAAGTAATATTAAGCGCTTCGACAAGTGAAGAGTTGCTTGCGATAGCCTTCTACCTCCCACTACTCTGACACTAAGGTATTAGCTGACGAATTAGGTTTTAGGTTTAAGGTTAAAATGTCGGAATCATTGCAACTGCTCACGACTTTTGTCGCGCCGCCAATCATCCGGCGGTACGAGCGTAAGCCTGACCTACCTGACCGTCCTCATCCTGAGGATTATGAAGGCGTCGTCCTATTCCTCGATATCTCCGGTTTTACCAAAATGACCGAAGACCTAGCCAAGCTCGGTAGCGAGGGCACTGAGCAGATCACCCGCATTTTAAATAATAACTTTGATAAATTGGTGGACCTTGTTTGTGTGCATGGTGGGGAAGTTGTCAAATTTGCAGGAGACGCATTCGCTGCTGTATGGCTGAGACAAGATGAGTTAAAGGACGCAAATTCAAATGCTCAAATGCGACAACTGGTACACTTAGCCTCACAGTGTGCGCTCAAAATACAGCGACAAACGGGGAAAATTGGCAAAGGGAAAAAAGTTAAGCAAGATATTTTTGCGGATCGATACAAACCATCTATCAGTTTCAAAATAGGAATTGGTAAAGGTAAGATTCAGCTAGCCCATGTGGGAGGCGTGAACCAGCGGTGGGACCTATTGATGAAAGGTCAAGCACTTGAGCGAGCAGTAACAGCTGAAGGCAGTGCGGTTCCCGGTGATATTGTTTTGGAGCACGGTGCTCACACGATTATTGAAGACTTAGCAGATGGTAGAGATGAAGTCTTTGGTGGCTTTTTTCTCAAGAAGTTGACCAAGAAGCCGGCGTTAAAAGAGTTAAGCCCCAGCACCTACAACCCAGAGATTGAGCCAGCTCTACGGCTCTATATACCAGATGCAGTGCAAGACCGAGTTGATGCAGGCCAAGGTGATTTTATCGGTGAGCTGCGCCGAGTAACGGTTTTGTTTATCAACCTTCCGGATATTCGTTCTGGTGCGACGATTTCGCAAGACCAGAAAATCGTCCAAGATGTTCAGGAGGTCGTATTCGGTTTTGAAGGAGCCATTAATAAATTAAGCATCGATGACAAGGGTGTGAGTGTTCTCGCAGTCTTTGGTCTTCCTCCTCACTCTCATGAAGCGGATCCTGAGCGTGGTGTGCGTGCTGCTTTAGAGATTCAACAAAGATTCTCTCCTAAGAACATTAAGTCTCCAATCGGGGTAACCACTGGCCGTGCCTATTGCGGAGCCATCGGTTCATCGGCTCGCCGCGAATATACGGTGATTGGCGACATTGTGAACTTGTCTGCACGGCTGATGCAGGCGGCCAAGAACAGTGTTCTTTGCGACGTGAGCACCTATGAGGCCTCTAAAGGTAAGTTGCAGTATAAAGAGCTTCCGAAAATTAAGGTAAAGGGCAAGAAGGACCCAGTTGTCATTTACCGACCTGTTGGGAGTGATAATCATAATTTCAGCTCGACCATGGATAAGCTGCGTGAGTTTATCGTTGGCAGAGATAACGAGCGCGCTGCGCTGGCCCAAGCGATTGAAGGGCTTACTTTGGCAAAATCAAGCCGCGTCGTTATCGTTCAGGGTGAGCCCGGCACAGGAAAAAGTCACCTCGTTCAGCACGCTATGTTTTTGGCGGAAAGCAAAGAAATCAAAACGGCTATTGGTATGGCCAGCTCCATTGAACGAGCAACGCCTTACTTGGCATTTCGAGGACTCTTTATTGATTTACTTGGATTACGGACGACGACCCGGCGCCAATCTCCAAGAGAGATCATTGCCAAGATGCTTGTGGATCGAGAAGACCTCGCCAAAGTAGCCCCGGTTCTTAGTGATGTTCTCAAGATTAAACTCAAAGATAACGAGCATACGAAAAAATTAGATGGCAAGGCGCGGGTTGATAGAGCGCTTGAAGTCATGATGCATATGATGAAGGTCGCAGCCCGGGAGCAGCGTTATTTAATCGTGCTGGAGGATATTCACTGGTTCGATAGCTCTTCTTGGGAGCTGCTCGTTGCGATGGTTCAAAATGTACCGGGACTGTTGGTCTTGCTTACGTCTCGCGCTCTCCCGCTGCCTCCTCCGCCGGGCTACTTACAAGTTCTGCGATGGAAGTCTACGCGGACCATTCGTTTGACCAACCTTAGCGTTGAAGACACGGCGAAGCTTGTATCAAACCGGTTGCAGGTTGATGAAATTCCACAGCGCATAAGCACTTTGGTCTATGAGCACAGTCACGGTAACCCTTTCTTCATCCATGAGATGGCGCTGAACTTGGAGAGTGCCGGCATCGTTGAGATTGACGATGGAGTCTGCCGGATCGCAGAGCGTTTTCAAAAAGGGAAAATTGCCGTACCCAATACGATTGAAGGCGTGGTTACGAGCCGTATTGATTCTCTCACACCCGCAGAGCAACTGACTTTAAAAGTGGCCAGCGTTATTGGTCGTGAGTTTCAAGGGAAAACCCTTTACGATATCTTTCCGGTAGAGCGGGAAAAGGAACGGCTTAAGAAGCATATTGAGAAACTTCAAAGTCTAGGTTTTTTGGATGTTGAAGGTGAGGGGAAAAATAAGAAATACATTTTTCAACACGTGATTATTCAAGAGGTATCCTACCAGCTCATGCTCCATCAGCAGCGCAGTAAACTTCATCAGGATGTCGCTGCTTGGTATGAAGAGAGTTTCCGTATTCTCGATCCCTATGTTGGGCTGTTGGCCCACCATTATTCTAATGCGGGACCGACCAAGGCAGAGGAAGCGTTTGATTACATCGACAAGGCGGGTGAAGCCGCTCTGCAGGCTGGCGCAGCACGTGAAGCTACTGAGTTTTATCTGGGCGCGTTGGAGCTTTTCGAGAAGCTTGATGATTCAGCAAAGCCAAAAGAAACCTGGCGCAAAGCAAGTTGGCAGAGGCATTTATCGGATGCTTTCTTTGCCATGGGCAACCGAAAAGATTCAGTGATTTACGCAAACGATGCATTAGAAAGCATCGGTTCTACTCAGCCGAAGTCCATACTGGGCTGGAAGGCATTAACTCTAAAAAGTCTATTGGTCTTTCACTTTCGCCGGCTGTTCCCACTCGACTTTTTCTGGGTCAAGTCCAAGGAGACGGGTCGTGTGCTTACAGAATTCAGTTACGCCGCGAGACGCCTAGCTGAACTGTACTATTTAGAATATCGAGAACTTCCGATGTTGGGAATCAGTCTCTTGGCGGTGAACAAAGGAAACCGAGTCCGCAACTTTTCCGGGGCACCTTATTCCTATGCGATGCTTGGACAGATTTACGGAATTCGTGGTCGGCATCGGCAGGCGACGCGTTACTTCAAGTTGTCGCGTGCGATGGCCGAAAAGTTAAATAGGCCAGGAGCAATGATTTTTAGCTCTAATGCCCATATTGGCTACCTCGCCGGCACGGGGGCCTTAGCACCGCTTACGGATATGGTCAGTGATTCAGTCGACCTTTCGGAAATATATGGCGACCGTCAAGACGCAGAAACATCTTGGGTTTTGAAGAGCCACGTTCAATATTTTTCCGGCCAGATGGAGTCTTCAATTGAGACAGCACAGCTTGCTATTGACTCCGCACGAGAGCGGGGTAATCGGCAGAATGAAGCACAGGCCGAAATAGCTAAAGCACGAGCACTGATAGCCACAGGGAACTTCGTTGTTGCTGTGGATAGCCTCAACCGGGTGAAGTCCAACCTACGGGGACTCTCGGATGTGGCCAGCGAGTTGGTCTGTTTTGGTTTGCTGGGGTTGGCACTGATACGACTGGGTAAACTTGGTGAGGCCCGAGTAGAGGCGATGGAGTGCTTAGCTCGATGTAAGTCATGTGAAGCGGTCGCTTTTTCTACTTTGCATGGCTACGAAGCGGTGGCAGAAGTTTGTCTTGTATTGTGGCAAGAAGCTCGAAAACAAAAAAGTCGCTATACTAAAAGCTTGGCAGAGCACGCTCAGCATGCGCTCTCGTACCTTGAGAATTTTACAAGCAGATTCCCGGTGGGAAGGCCGAGCTTGATTTTGTTAAAGGCCCGCCGTGCTATTGTTTCGGATGATATTCGAAAAGCGGGGAAGTTTTTGGACCTTGCAATGACTGAGTCGAGGCGAGTTAAAATTCCTTATATTGAGGCTCAGGTCGTATTTGAACTCAGCCGATTTGCGGGCACACCGCCGCACCTAAGAAATCACTATCGAACAACCGCGCAGGACCTTTTCTGGCGTATGCGAAGCCAATACTTTATTGACGAACTCGCGGCCGCAGCGAAAGCATCCCGCGAATAGGTCTTAAGGTCTTGAGGTAAAGCAATGGTCAGTGTGGTGAGCCGGTTGATGATTTATCCTGTGAAGTCCTTTGGGGGCATTGAGCTCCAGAAGGCTGAGGTGAACGCCAAGGGATTGAGCTTGGACCGCCGCTGGATGGTGGTGGATTCTTCGGGGCAGATGGTCACACAGCGAACTCACCCTTTGCTTTCTCAAATCCAAACGAAACTTGAAAGTGATAGTCTGAGCATCGTCATTGAAGGCGATACTTTTGAGGTTCCTTCAGCCCTTGGTGACGAAATAACGGTCCAGGTTTGGAGTGATAGGCTTGCGGCTCGGCAAGTCGGTGGTGATGTTTCTAAGGTTCTATCGAGTTACTTGGGAGAAGAAGTCGAATTGGTGTGGATGGAAGAGCAAACAACCCGAGCCGTGGAAGCTCGCGCCGGGACCGAGAATAAGGAGGTTGGCTTCGCAGATGGATTCCCTTTCCTGGTGATATCCGAGGCGTCTCTTGAAGATTTAAACACCCGGTTGATTGAACCCGTCACCATGGACCGTTTCCGTCCGAATATTGTTGTTTCCAATACTAAGGCATTTGAGGAAGATTCCTGGAAACGCTTCAAGATTGGCGGCGTCAACTTTACAAACGTTAAGCCTTGCGCCCGTTGCGTGATGACAACCGTTGATCCCGTGAGCGGAGCGAAGGGCAAGGAGCCATTGCAGACGCTTGCGAGATACCGACGCCATGACGGAGAAGTGTTTTTCGGTCAAAATGCTGTGCATCAAGGCGCTGGAACTTTGTCTTTGGGAGACAAGGTGGAGGTCTTTGAAAGGCAGAGTGGGGTCATCTGATCAAAGGGCCTACCTTACGCTACCTGAGTTTGATCAATGTCATTTAATTCTCTCATGATTCTTGGGATTAGCGTCGATGCTCTCGCGTTTGGAGTTACGAAGTAACCTGAAAACCCGTAGACTGGTTCGATAGTCGTAACACATAGGAGAGGGGTCGAGAGATGCGCGTCGATGGACCTTCGAAAGCCCTTGTGGGGTTTGCAAATTACACCGAAAAAATTGCTGCGGATGCAGTGAACCCAGACAAGGCTGCAGCCTCGTCCATCTCTAATGCTGCGGTTGATTCGCGGGGCCGTGCCGATGCGGCAGTCGCGCAGTCATCGCTCAAGCAGAGGGAAGCGTTTTCCGTTGGTGTGTCTCAGGGACGAGCCGATTCAATCGAACATTCTCGTCAAGCAGATGCCAATAACCTAGCGGCCGAGAAAACTCGAGATGGTCTTATTGGCTCGCCTTATTCAAAAGGGTCTATCATCGACACGATGGCTTAGCCTTAACTATCTAATATCAATGGGTTTAAATGAGTCGCCAAGCTCAAGAGGATAGCCCTGAGCCGGGCGCCCCTTCTCTTAAATACTGAATTTAGCCACTGGGCGTAGCTTGCGAACAAAAGCCCAGGCACCCATCAACAAGAGCCAAAACGCACCATCGGGCGATGTCTGCGAGCAGCCACCTGCATCAACGCCAGTCTCGCCTGGAGCTTGACCGGGCTGACCACCGGCTTCTGAGTCGGTGCCTTGGCCGGCATCAGACGGTTCATTTGATGCCGATGATGGGTTGTCATCAGGATTGGAATCGTTTCCACCTTCGCTGGGATCGGCATCATCATTTGGCTCGCCTGTATTCTCCTCACAATCGGTATCCACGGGATTACACCAGTCGTCACAAAATCCGTCGTCGGGAATGCAGTAACCATCATCAGGACCCAGCTCTGTGTTGCCTTCACCATCAAGGCCGCCGTCTGCTCCGCAATCTGAATCGGGAGTCTCACATGGCTCATCGCAGTAACCATCTCCATCGGTGCACCAGTCATCCGGGAGTCCGCCTTCGCCGTTGCCGCCAGTGCCCGTCTCATTGGAGCCACTCCCATCGATCACGCGACCACCGCAATCTTCACCATTGTCGACGACGCACTGGATGAATTCCGTGTAGAGGTCGGTTCGAGTGTTCACTCCAAACTCGGCACAATCCTGATCACCCCACGAGGTCACGCCAATAACTTTTAGGGTTCCATCCACTTCCAGAAATGCAGGACCACCAGAATCTCCAAAGCAGGTTCCTGTGTTGGGCTGGGTGTAGCGAAAGCCATCTTCCTCATAGCTTGTAATGGGAACGTTCACTGAGCGCTTGAGGCCGGAATCTTCCGATTGTCCGGAGGTGACTCCAAAGCCTACGAAAAGAGGAGCTTGGCCGATAAAGCCATCGTCCATCGTTTGAGTATTGAATCCCACTGGTTCAATTGGAGCGTCTTCGGCTAGACGAACCAGTCCGATGTCGTAACTGTTTCCATCCTCGGTAAAGTTTGCGTGCGGGATAAGTTCAGTAATGTCGATAACAGAACCACTGCTGATGTCATTGGCGTCATTGCCGATATAGAAAGTGTGGCCTTGGGGTGAGTTGAAGTTGGCCAAGCAGTGTGCGGCGGTTAACACCACGCGGGGCGAGATGAGAGTTCCCGTACAGCTTTGCTCGTTGTTGTAGATCAATGCGCCGGCTGCAGGGTGTTCGGTCTCGGTATTTCCACCTACAATATAGTATGGGCCAGCGAGTGCTGTCCCAGCAGTTGTAACCACGGTGATTGCACCGATCAGTAAAGAGCGCAGATTTCTTTCCCACACCGTTCCAGGGTGTAAAAGATCCATAAGAACCTCCTGGCCAAAAGGCCGGGGCGATAGAAGTGCGGCAAAGAGTTTCAACTGGATCGCCTTGCCAGCATGTACTCGTCTGTAGGACAGGCGGGGGCCCTGTTTGGGCAGCCGTAAACGAAGAAATACGATCGTCTTAGTAATTACAGTAACTTAGCCGATCGGTTCTGACTCTGTTGCGCGGATCTCGGCTTTAGTTTGAAGCCTTTTAGTCGATGCCCCTTCGTCTCTGTTAGGGGTATTGGCCGATGTAAACCGATTGGTTTTCTCGGCTTTGGAGATTGTGTGCGGGGTACAGGGGAGCAAAAAGTGGAGCGATCTCGCTCAATAGATCGATCTGATTCGGCTAAGATCTCATTAGCACGGGGGTGGTTGCGTCTGGAAGGCGATGCCACTCATACGAACAACGAAGTCAGGAAGCACACCATGTTTTGTGCACATCTATATACGTGGTTACCACGGGTACTACTTTGCCTGGTCTTTCTTCTCAATTCAGGTTGCTCATTATTTCTCGATCTTGATTCCGGGAAGTCATGCGAAGCGCACAGCGATTGCGACGCCTCTCTTTACTGCAGTGATTTGATTGCCGGGGCTGGCGGCAACACAGCGCAAGGGTGCATTGAGCGCGACGCCTGTAATGCTCACACTGATTGTGAAGGCAACACATTCTGCCTGTCTCTTAATGATACACTCGATAATATTTGTGTGACTGCGGCATGCGGTAACGGTGTGGTTGAGCCCGGTGAAACCTGCGACGGTGACTGCCCCACAGAATGCTGGGATGGTACGGCTTGTACTCAGGATGTTCTTACGGGAACTGCCGCCACATGTGATGTAGTTTGCTCCAGTGCTCCATTGGCCGATGACTCTTGCATTGCCGATGACGGCTGTTGCCCGAGTGGCTGTTCCACCGAAACCGATAACGACTGTGCAAGTATCTGCGGTGATGGGTTTGTAGGGCCCGGTGAAACCTGTGAGGGCGAAGGCTGCCCAACAGAAGCTTCCTGTGACGACTCTCAAGCATGCACTCAAGATATTTTCTCGGGAAGTACTGAAACCTGCAACGCTGCATGCAGTCAAGTTGAAGTGACTGCTTGTGTGGCTGATGATGGTTGTTGTCCACCCGGGTGCGACTTTTTTAACGATAATGATTGTTCTCAAATTGATACATGCGGAAATGGCATTCTTGAAGACGGCGAAACTTGCGATGGAGAGTGCCCAACGGATGAATCATGTTTAGAGACGTGGGCATCTTCACACCAAGGAGAGCAAGTTTGCGTGGTCCCGCTGGTTGTGGGTTCTGCTGACCAGTGTTCAGCAACATGCGCATACAGCCCCGTCACGCAGTGCCGTTCCGGTGATGGATGCTGCCCCGATGGTTGTATGGGAGTCGACTCCGACTGCGACTTACTTTGCGGCAACGATGTGGTTGACCCCGGCGAGACTTGTGATGGCAATTGCCCCGAGAGCTGTGTCTCAGACTCAAGCTGTGTGAGCGGGGAATTAAAAGGCGAGGGTTGTCAGAAATACTGCGACTTCTCTGAAGTTCAAGCTTGTATTACGGGAGACGCGTGTTGTCCGGAAGGTTGTGACAATACTTCTGACCAAGATTGTTCAGCATCCTGCGGTAATGGCTTGGTGGACCTTGGTGAAACCTGCGACGGCGACTGCCCAACCTCTTGTGACGATTCCAACTACTGCACCACAGATGTTCTTGTAGGGAGTGTCGATGGTTGCAGTGCTGAATGCGTGGCAACGCCTATTACCGAATGCCTTATAGAGGCCGATGGCTGCTGCGCCCCAGGCTGTGATCTTAGCAATGATATCGATTGCAGTACCGAGTGTGGAAACGGCGTCGTAGAGTTTGATGAACTGTGCGATGGCAATTGCCCCGAAGTTTGCGACGATTCCAATGCTTGCACCTTAGATGGGCTTAACGGAAGTGCAGCTACTTGTGATGCGCAATGTACGCATTTACCCAACGATGTTTGCGTTTCTGATGACGGCTGCTGCCCGGATGGTTGTGGTCATCTCTTGGATAATGATTGCTTGAATCCATGCGGCAACGGCATCGTTGAAGTGGGTGAAATTTGTGACGGCAACTGCCCAACCTCTTGTGATGATGGCAGTCTTTGCACCACAGATATTCTGATTGGCACCGCACTTGGTTGTGATGCTGAGTGTATCAACACTCCAATTGAAGTTTGTGATGGGGCCGACGGTTGTTGTGCACCTGGGTGCGACGCAGCCACTGACTCAGATTGTTCGGCGAGCTGCGGCAACGGAGTTTTGGAACCCGGTGAAATTTGTGATGGGGATTGCCCAACGACCTGCGACGATGCGAATACGTGTACCACTGATGTACTGGTGGGAGCAGCGGAGAGTTGTTCTGCCGAATGTATCAATCAGGAAGTGATTGCATGTGCTTCTGGCGATGGCTGTTGCCCTACCACATGCACTCAACAAGTCGACAATGATTGCAGTGGGTTTTGCGGCGATGGTGTGACAGATCCTGGCGAGTCTTGTGATGCAGACTGCCCATCAAGCTGCAACGATAACAATGCGTGCACCGTTGATATATTTTCGGGAAGCGAAGCTGGCTGTGATGCAGCGTGTACCTACGAAGATGTCACGACATGCTCAGACGATGACGGTTGCTGCGCCCCGGGTTGCACATCTATCAATGATAATGACTGCAGCGCTGAGTGCGGTAACGGCTTTGTTGAGGCTGGTGAAGTTTGCGACGGTGACTGTCCTACGAGCTGTTACGATGGGGTAGCCTGTACTACAGATGTTACGACAGGGAGCGTAGAGTCTTGTTCACTGCGCTGTGAATTTCCTGCGGTTGAAGCTTGTGTAGATGATGATGGATGCTGCGCGCCAGGGTGTGACTCTAATACCGACAACGATTGCTCACCAACCTGCGGCAATGGCTCTTTAGAGGCCGGAGAAGTGTGTGATGGCGATTGCCCGACAAGCTGTGATGACGCCAACAGCTGTACGACGGATAGTCTGGTCGGGAGCGCGGATTCTTGCAGTGCATCTTGTAGCTACGTCACGGTAGGTGTTTGCGGCGACGGTGATGGATGCTGCCCGTCCGGTTGTAATATCTTAAGCGATAATGATTGTTCGCCGAGCTGCGGTGATGGCGTCGTGAATGAAGGCGAAACCTGCGATGGCAACTGTTCTGACACATGCCAAGACGGCAACGCTTGCACGGTGGATGTACAAACGGGGAGTTCGGTGCAATGTAATGTTGATTGCTCGTATACAGAAATTACCGCTTGTCAAAGTGGCGATGGCTGTTGCCCGGGCGGATGCGAGAGCAGCACGGACAATGACTGCTCCGATACATGCGGCAATGGCATTATCGAATTAGGGGAGACCTGCGACGGTGATTGCCCAACAACATGCGAAGACAACAATGCTTGTACAACGGACACTCTGGTTGGTTCTGCTGCGAGCTGCAGCGCGGCCTGCAGTTACAATAGTGTTGATATTTGCACCAATAATGACGGCTGCTGTCCGTCGGGATGTGATCCTGAAGATGATAACGATTGTTCAACAACGTGCGGCGATGGGATTGTCGATTTCGGTGAGACTTGCGATGGCAATTGTGAAGACAGCTGCAATGATGCCAATGCATGCACGGTGGATAGCTTCACGGGCAGTGCATTAACTTGTAGCTTAGTTTGCATTCATCAGCCAGTTGTTGCGTGCGAAGACAACGATGGTTGCTGTGGTCCTGCGTGTAATGAAGCCGTTGATAACGACTGCCCACCTATTTGCGGCAACGGGATTTTAGAAACCGGCGAAGATTGTGATGACGGTAACACGCTAGAGGACGCCAACGGCTGTTCAGCCACTTGTCAACGCGTGGGTAGCTGCGGAGATGGTCTGATTCAGTCTTATTTTGAGACTTGCGATGACGGCTTTGAGGATGCCTGCGGGACTTGTAATGCCGATTGTTCTGGTGACGGTTCAGGTAGCACTTGCGGCGATGGCCAAGCTTGTCCCGAATTTGAAGCCTGTGATGATGGATACACTGACGCCTGTGGAAGCTGTAATATAGACTGTTCCGCGGCCGGTGCCGGCGCTACTTGCGGCGATGGTGTGATGTGCCCAGAACTCGAAATCTGTGACGATGGTTTTGCCGATGCCTGTGGTAGCTGCAACGCCAATTGCTCCGGTGATGGTTCGGGTTCTGCGTGCGGTGATGGTGAGTATTGTCCGGAACTCGAAGCTTGCGATGACGGCTACTTAGATGCCTGTGGCTCGTGCAATGCGGATTGCAGTGCGGCGGGCTTAGGCAGCAGCTGCGGCGATAACGAAGTCTGCCCCGAAACAGAATCTTGCGACGATGGTTACGCCGATGCTTGTGGTTCATGCAACACGACGTGCACGGACTTCGGAACTGGTACAAGTTGCGGCGACGGTGAATACTGCCCTGAGTTCGAATTCTGCGACGATGGGTTTAATGACAGCTGCGGTACCTGCAACATCTCATGCAGCGGGCCAGGCAGTGGTTCTATTTGCGGTGACGGTGAATACTGCCCTGAATTCGAAACGTGTGATGACGGTTTTGCCGACAGCTGTGGTAGCTGCAACGACGACTGCTCTGGAGCCGGTATCGAAAGCAGTTGTGGTGATGGGTTTGTTTGCCCTGAATTCGAAGCTTGCGATGACGGTTACACCGATTCTTGCGGTGACTGTAATGCGGATTGTAGCGGTATGGGAGCGATGCCACTTTGCGGTGACGGTGAACGTTGCCCGCAATATGAAGAATGCGATGACGGTTATGCTGACAGTTGTGGTAGTTGCAATGAGGATTGTACCGAGCCGGGTACCGGAGCCACCTGCGGCGATGGTGCGGTCTGCCCCGAATTGGAAGCCTGTGACGATGGCTTTGCCGATGCTTGTGGCAGTTGCAACGCTGATTGTTCTGGAGACGGAGCTGGCGCCACGTGCGGCGATGGTGAAACCTGCCCTGAACTAGAAATCTGTGACGATGGCTTTGCCGACACTTGCGGTACTTGTAACGCTGATTGCTCTGGAGAAGGATTAAACGCTACGTGCGGTGATGGCCTAACCTGTCCTGAACTCGAAGCCTGTGACGATGGTTTTACCGATGCCTGCGGAACTTGTAATGCTGATTGTTCTGGAGCTGGAGCGGGCGCAACCTGTGGTGACAGCGAAGTCTGCCCCGAACTTGAAACCTGCGATGATGGCTACGCCGATGCTTGTGGTTCTTGTAACGCCGACTGCTCTGGAGATGGTGTAGGTGCCACGTGCGGTGATGGAGAGCATTGTCCTGAGCTTGAAGCTTGTGATGACGGCTACACCGACCAGTGTGGAACGTGCAACATGATATGTACCGGACCAGGTCAAGGATCGACTTGTGGCGACGGTGTCATGTGCCCCGAATTAGAGATCTGTGATGATGGTTTTGCCGATGCTTGCGGTTCTTGCAATGCCGATTGTTCGGGCGATGGCGTAGGTGCAACCTGCGGCGATGGCTCGTTCTGCCCTGAACTTGAAGCCTGCGATGATGGCTATACCGATTCTTGCGGCTCTTGTAATACGGATTGCTCGGCTGCTGGCTCAGGTGCAACCTGCGGCGATGGTGCTGTTTGCCCTGAATTCGAATTTTGTGACGATGGTTTCAGTGATGCATGCGGAACATGCAACGCGGACTGCTCCGCCTCAGGCACGGGTGCCACGTGTGGTGATGGCGAAACCTGTCCTGAACTCGAAGCTTGCGATGATGGGGCTGTAGATGCCTGTGGTACTTGCAACGCGGACTGCTCGGCGGGCGGCGCGGGCGCGGTATGCGGCGATGGTATTGTTTGTCCTGAGCTGGAGGCCTGCGATGATGGTTTTACCGATGCCTGCGGTTCATGCAATGCAGATTGTACAGGGCCAGGTACTGGCGCCACTTGCGGCGATGGTGAAACCTGTCCTGAGCTTGAAACTTGTGATGACGGTTACCTTGATGCCTGCGGTACATGTAATGCCGACTGCTCCGCAGCTGGTGCGGGCGCCACGTGCGGTGATGGTGAAACTTGTGCAGAGCTAGAAGCCTGCGACGATGGATTCACTGATGCTTGCGGTAGCTGTAATGCTGATTGTTCGGCAGCTGGTGCGGGTGCCACGTGCGGCGATGATACACTTTGCCCTGAGCTTGAAACTTGTGATGACGGCTACACCGATGCTTGTGGTAGTTGTAATGCCGACTGCTCGGCGGCTGGCTCGGGTGCGACGTGCGGCGATGGTGAAGCGTGTCCGGAACTCGAGGCTTGTGACGATGGTTACCTTGATGCCTGCGGTACCTGTAACGCGGACTGTTCGGCTGCTGGCTCTGGAGCTACGTGCGGCGACGGTGAAACCTGTCCGGAATTAGAAACTTGCGATGATGGTTATACCGATGCTTGCGGTACTTGTAACGCGGATTGCTCAGCGGCCGGCTCGGGTGCGACCTGTGGTGATGGTGAAAGCTGTCCGGAATTAGAAACTTGCGATGACGGTTATACCGATGCCTGCGGTACCTGTAACAAGGATTGTACGGGAGCCGGAACAGGAGCGACTTGCGGCGATGGCTTGAGGTGCCCTGAGCTTGAGCTTTGCGACGATGGTTACACCGATGCTTGTGGTAGCTGTAATGCTGACTGTACTGCAGATGGGGCCAGCTCAGCTTGCGGTGACGGTGATGTTTGTCCTGAGGATGAAGCCTGCGACGATGGTTACACCGACGCTTGCGGAACTTGTAACGCAGACTGCTCCGGAGCTGGTGTAGGTGCCACGTGCGGTGATGGTGAAACATGTGCAGAGCTAGAAGCCTGTGACGATGGTTACGCTGATGCCTGCGGTACTTGTAATGCCGATTGCTCGGCGGCTGGTGCAGGTGCCACGTGCGGTGATGGTGATACGTGTGCAGAGCTAGAAGCCTGTGACGATGGTTACACCGATGCTTGCGGTACTTGTAACGCGGACTGCTCTGCTGCCGGTGCAGGTGCCACGTGCGGTGATGGCGAAGCGTGTGCTGAACTCGAAGCTTGCGACGATGGTTACACCGATGCTTGCGGTAGTTGTAATGTTGATTGTTCCGCTGCCGGTGCGGGCGCTACCTGCGGTGATGGCGAAACGTGTGCCGAGCTAGAGACCTGTGACGATGGTTATACGGATGCTTGCGGTAGTTGTAATGCGGATTGCTCCGCAGCTGGTGCAGGTGCCACGTGCGGCGACGGTGAAACGTGTGCTGAGCTCGAAGCTTGCGACGATGGTTACACCGATGCTTGCGGTAGTTGTAATGTTGATTGTTCCGCTGCCGGTGCGGGCGCTACCTGCGGTGATGGCGAAACGTGTGCCGAGCTAGAGACCTGTGACGATGG
>JABJBS010000227.1 GCA_018668695.1 Deltaproteobacteria bacterium | reverse complement strand
TGAGAATCACTCGCGGAGCCCGGCTTGCTCTGTCTGTCATGAGAGCATTGATGCTATTGGTTTTACGTTTGAAAATTACGATTCCCTTGGACAGTTTCGCACTCAAGACAACGGTTATCCGGTGGATTCAAGTGGGGCGATTATGGGCACAGAAGACATGGATGGCCCGGTAGCCAATGCGGTTGAACTGTCGAAAAATCTATCTCAAAGTAAGACAGTGCACGATTGTCATACCAAGCAGTGGTTTCGCTATGCATTTGCACGCACTGAAACACGCGGCGACAAAGGTTTTTTAGGTACCTTAGGAGACGGCTTTTGGGGTTCGGAGGGGGATATTCCTGAACTCATCGTCAACATCGCTTCGAGTTTTCCATTTCGTCATAAGAGGGCAGCACAATGAGTAAGAAATTAAATGTGAATCGTCGAGAATTCTTAGCCGCTATGGGCCTGGCAGGTGGTAGCCTTTTCTTGCCGTCGTTGATGCCGAAGCTCGCTGCCGCGGCTGACCCCGCGCCTCCCCAGCGCTTGGTGGTGTTTTTTAGTCAACACGGCACTTGGTATGATGGGTGGAAGATGCGTTGGCCAGGACTGCCAGAAGGTCAGCGGTGGTCCAAAGATTTGTCGAACGTTCCGGCAAGTGAGTTCAGTACGGCTTTAAGACCGCTGCATGCCTATCGTGACAAGCTGATGGTGGTGGATGGGCTTGGGCTTGTTTCGGCTGAGGCGGACGCTTCGGGATTGAGGCATGAGCTTGCTTATGTACACGCACTCACGGGAGCCAAAAGCGAACTGGTTTCAGGCATCCCTCTTGCGGGGGCTACTTCGATTGACCAGCGTATTGCAAATGCCGTTTCGCGGTCCGATAGGTTCAAGTCGATTGAAACCGGTATCGGGGATCCACCGTCTATGACCAACTTCAGTCGTGCCAAGGAGCTTCTACCTGTTGAGACCGACCCTCGGCTCACGTATCAACGACTCTTTGGTTTAACGGCTGATAATGGTTTGTCGGGCTCTGGCCGGCTACTTGAGGCACATGGAAGCTTACTGGATAAAGTGAAGTCGCGTTATACCAACTTATCAAATCGGCTTAGCAGCGAAGATAAGGTAAAATTGGAGACGCACCGTGACTTGGTCTCCAACCTCGAGCAGCAGGTAAGGGGCCTAGGCACACTTACATGCAATGCGAGTCAGGCGACTCCTTCTGGGATTGCTGGTTACGAGCAGGACTTTGCGGCTACCGTGAACATGATGTCTACCGCCTTTGCATGTGACCTCACTCGCGTCTTTACCATGGCCATGGATACAATTCCTGGCGACCTCGTTATCCCTGACCGAATGGGCGATATCCATGACGAGTATGCTCATAACGTGTATCTGAGTGAGGATGCTCAAACCGCCATGACACATTATACCGAGCTTCATGCTCAGCATTTCGCTTCCATTTTAAGTGCCCTTGACGCTGTACCCGAGGGCAATGGCACGATGCTGGATAACACGTTGTGTTTGTGGGTAGTGGAAGTTGCCGATGGTGCGCACGGTTTCGACCGTTGGCCTGCAGTCATGGCGGGCGGTCAAGGTATGCAAATGGGCCGCTATATGCACTATCCTCGAGATACTCCTTACGAGGGTTGGCAATGGGACTTAGGCACGACGTCTTCCATGGGCGTACCGCACCAAAAGCTTCTTACAACTGTCTGCCAGAGTATGGGCCTCGATGTAAGTAGCATGCCATTGGAGACCATTCGCGGCATAGGAGGGGTGACGATTGATTGCCGTGGTCCATTGGAAGGAGTATTTGCATGATACGCTGGATTCTATGTGCAGTTGCGGTTGTTCTTGGTGGCTGCGCAGACGCTGGTTCTCCAGGCAATCCACAATCGCCCTTCACGGATTCGTGGCTTAGCGGAGATATCTCAGAAGGCTCCGCGAGCACCGCAGCACCGGGTTCAGCGGGGGAGTCCTATGAGAGCGAAACGGCCGGTGAAGATCCGGATGAGACCATCACCCACGAAGCGTTTATTTATGGGGAAGCAAGCGTAACGCCTGGTGAATCATACGAAGGTACCTCTGAATTTTGGGTTGTTTACTATCCTGAGAGTGGCGGTGAGGAAATTTTGTGTGAGGCTTCATGGACGGTGGCTGCATTGGAGTCGGTTCCAGCATGCGATGGTTGTGATTTTGCATTTCTGGTTCGCTACACGGGGATCAATATTGTGACTGATGTGGCTGCGGCATGTGAGGTTGGGGGTTTTACGGTTGCTGAGTACGAGAACGAAGAATTTATATTCGGCTATCGAAACAACGAGCTTTTAGAGCTACTTGATGGTGCTTGGCAGGTGGCGGGTGAGGCGAGTTACTCGGTTCAACACTCTGAACTTGAGTATTATATTGAGGGTTCTTATTAGGCTAATTGTCTAGTTTTCAGGGGGTGAGGTTGATTTTGTGTATGAAGCCCGGAATATTATTTCCATGATTAAAAAAGCTTTTAAGATTTCACTTTCAGTTCTCTTTGTTGGGGCAGCGTCAGGCCTGATAGCCTGCACGACGACACCATTGGAAGAGTCGACTGGAGAAGAGCAAGCGGGTGAAAATTCGCAAGAATCAAGTGACCCAACCGCGCCGGGTGACACAAGTGATCCCACTTCACCAGATACTTCAGATGCGTCGGATACCTCGGATGCTGCAGATGTTTCAGATGCGTCTGACTCTTCTGACCCTGATAATGGTGGTGAACCCTGGGTTTCTCCGGAGTCATTAACTGAGCGGCAAACACTGTCTCACGATGGTCTCAGCCGAAGATACTTTTTGCACGTCCCCGAGAACCTGCCTCAATACGCTCCACTGGTTATTGTGATGCACGGTTACACCGGTTCCGCGAATAACATTATGAATTACTCTGGCATGAACCAAGTTGCCGACGAGAATGGTTTCGTTGTGGCCTATCCGCAGGGCACCCGCGATGACTCTAATAATCGATTTTTCAATGTTGGGTACGATTTCCATGGTGATGTTCAAGTTGATGATGTGGGTTTTATTAAGGAAATCATTTCCAGCTTAAGACAAACTTACAGCCTAAGCGAGACGAATGTCTTTGCCACCGGGATGTCTAATGGCGCGGATATGAGCTACCTGCTTGCATGTGAGGCCTCGGATGTCTTCAAGGCCATTGCACCGGTAGCCGGAATGATACTGCAGTCTATCTACGACAGATGTGAGCCCCAGAGCCCCATGCCTGTTTTTGAAATCCATGGTACTGAGGATTATGTGACCTACTGGGAAGGCGATATGGACAATGATGACGGTTGGGGAGCCTACCCAGACATGCGCACCATGATCGATTTCTGGGTCAACCTAAATGGCCTGGAGCAATCTGAGACGACTGATATTGAGGATACGAACACCAACGATGGTAGCAGTGTTGTTTTCGAGCGTTATTGGTCTGACTCCACGGTGAACGAAGTTTGGTTTTACAAGGTCATGGGTGGCGGACACGATTGGCCGGGTGCCGAGGGGAATATGGATATCGATTCCAGTACCGATATGTGGATGTTCTTCTCCAAATATCTTGAAGATTGATTCCTCACCCTAAATTGCCGATTGATTCTACATCTTCGTCGTTCAGACACATGCGATAAAGCCTGCCCTAATCGGAACCAAATCGTATCTAATCGGGGCTATATCTACATTTTTGAATGTCCTTTACGGGTCGCCTTAACCATGTCTTCTGGAAAGCCTAGTTATTCTAGGGGTTTGCTTGGCACGGGCTACTGGCACGTGAATTGCGAATCTATTTGTGCACGGAGGTCGCAAATAGAATGGTTACAAGTACTCAAATATCTCAATCGATGTCGAAACGGCGTGTCGTAGTAATTGGCAACGGAATGGTGGGTTGCCGAGTACTTCAGTGTTTAGCTCGGTCTGATGAAACCAAACATCTTGAAATAGCAACGTTTGCCGAGGAAGAAATTCCGGCCTACGACCGCGTTCATTTGTCTGAATATTTCAATGGGTCCACGGCGCAGGATTTAACCCTCAAGCCTCTGAACTGGTACCTTGAAAATAACGTTCACATCCTCCTCGGTCACCGTGTAGAAAAAATTAATCGGGAGGAACGTTATGTGGAATCTTCTCGAGGCATTCGCCTGGGATACGACCAGCTGGTTATCGCAACGGGTTCCTATCCGTTTGTCCCTACCATAGAGGGAATCGACAAGCCTGGAGTCTTTGTTTACCGAACCTTGGAGGACCTTGATGCAATCATGGCCTACGCAAAGGGACGTCATAAGGTGGCGGTCATGGGCGGCGGTTTACTTGGTCTTGAAGCGGCGAACGCGATGCTCAATCTGGGTCTGCAAACAACTGTCGTTGAATATGCTCCGCGGCTCATGCCCCGCCAGTTGGATGAGTCCGGTGCTGGCGTCTTAACGCAAATGGTTGAGGGCCGCGGCATTGCTGTCAAGACGGGCGCTAATACTAAGCGCATTGTAGGTGAAGATGGCATTTCGGGGATGGAATTTGCAGATGGAAGCAGCCTCAGTGTTGATATGGTTGTGGTCTCGGCCGGTATTCGTCCCCGAGATTCTTTAGCAAACGACTGCGGCTTGGAGCTTGGTTCTCGGGGCGGTATCGCGGTGGATGCTTCAATGCGTACCAGCGACCCTAATATTTTTGCAGTGGGTGAAGTGGCAAGCTTTGATGGAGTCACCTACGGTCTTGTGGCACCAGGCTATGAAATGGCTGATGTTGCAGTGAATCAGATTTTTGGCGGAACGGACCAATTTGAGACGCCCGACTTATCAACCGTTCTAAAGCTTGTAGGGGTAGATGTTGCAAGCTTTGGGGATGCACTTGAAGAAGGCGAGGGCGTGCGCTCTTTGTGTTTTCAAGATACCGTATCCGGAATCTATAAGAAGCTTGTTCTAAGCCCCGATGGTAAGCGGTTGCTTGGCGGTGTTTTGGTGGGCGATGCGAGAGAATACAATGACCTCTTGCAGCTTATGCGAAATGAATTAGAGCTGCCGGGAGACCCAGCCTCACTCATTATGGGTAAGATGGACTCAGCCGATTCATTGGTTCAGATAGAACTACCGGCCAGCGCCCAGATTTGTTCATGTGAAAATGTGACCAAGGGCGATATTGTGGAGTGTATCGGCCGAGGCGCCGAGTCTATAGCTGAGATTAAAGACATAACTCGGGCGGGAACGGGCTGCGGCGGATGCGGGCCGATGCTTTCGAATATTCTCAAATCAGAAATGAGTGGAATGGGCCGCTCTGTAGTGAATCATCTTTGTGAGCACTTTCCTTATACTCGCAGTGAGCTACTCACCATTATTCGCACACAGGGTTACCGGCAATTTAATGAACTTGTTCAAGGCCATGGAAAGGGGAGTGGGTGCGAGACATGCAAGCCCGTAGCGGCCTCCATTTTTGCTAGTATTTGGAATGAGCCTGTAGATGATCACGAGAGTATTCAAGATACGAATGACCGTTTTATGGCCAATATCCAACGAGGTGGAACTTATTCTGTAGTACCCCGGGTGCCAGGCGGTGAAATCTCACCCGAAAAACTGATTGTGCTTGGAGAAGTCGCTCAGAGATATGGGCTGTATACCAAGATAACCGGCGGTCAACGCATTGACCTTTTTGGGGCTCGGGTAGAGCAGTTACCGAGTATTTGGGAGGAGTTGATTCAGGCAGGTTTCGAAAGTGGGCACGCCTACGGCAAGGCACTAAGAACCATTAAGAGCTGCGTTGGTACGAATTGGTGCAGGTTTGCCGTAGGAGACTCTGTTGGACTGGCCATTGAGTTAGAGAACCGTTACCGCGGCATTCGTTCACCCCATAAGCTAAAGTCTGCTGTGTCTGGTTGCATTCGGGAGTGCGCCGAAGCTCAAAGCAAAGACTTTGGTGTCATTGCAACAGATAAAGGTTGGAATCTCTATGTGGGTGGTAATGGCGGAGCCAACCCTCGGCATGCCGAACTTTTGGCCACAGACTTGGATGAACAAACCCTCATTCAATATGTCGACCGCTACCTGATGTACTACATACATGATGCCGACAAGTTGCAACGAACCGCGCGCTGGATTGAGGCGATGGAGGGCGGTGTCGCGAGACTTCGTGAGGTGGTCTGTGAGGATGTGCTTGGAATTGGTGAGCAACTTGAAAAGGAAATGGCCAAACTTGTTGATTCATATGAATGCGAATGGACCCAGGTAGTCAACGACCCTCAGCGCAGGGAACGGTTTAGTCATTATGTGAACAGTGATGCTGCCGACTCGAACGTCAATTTTGTAAAAGAGAGAGAACACGTACGTCCTGCCGATTGGGCTGACCGTCAACCAGAAGAAAGTCGTGCAACATTACCTATTGTGGGTCAGTCTCAAGTGCCCGCCACGCCGACCGATTCCTGGGTTGATGTAGGTCATATGAAAGACTTTCCCAAAGAGGGAGGCGCTTGTGTCAAATATCACTCTCATCAAATCGCAGTTTTTCAATTTGAAACTCGAGGGCAGTGGTACGCGGCCCAAAACATGTGCCCACATAAATACGATATGGTCTTGTCTCGTGGGCTGACAGGTACCGAGGGTGAGCTCCCTAAGGTGGCCTGCCCCCAGCATAAGAAGACTTTTTCTCTCGAGAGTGGCGAGGGACTCAGCGACCCAAGCCTGCGAATCCGCACTTATGAAATCCGGTTGGACGGAGCCCGGGTTTTAATCAAGTTGCCCGATTGGATGAAGCAAGATGAAGCCAGCGTCGATGTCTCCGAGGCAGCTCCAAGTTGTCAACACGCCGTGAGTGCTCAGAACTAGCGTGTTTTAGGTACGGCCTTGACTCGGCCGCGATGAATTCAACGAGACGATGTATAAGCCGATACCCAGGGAGACTCTTCATGAGCTACAGCCTCGCTATTTTAGACAATGCCCCCCTGGGCGGCCAAGTCCAAGAGGCTTCGGACACTCCCGATGTCATCGGTTCCTATCTGCGCGAGCAAGCCGACTTGAGCGCAGTCGAAAAATTCTCGCAGAAACATCAAGATGCCGTGAATCCCCTGCAAGAGCCTTACTATAGGGACCTCTTACCTATCTCTAAACCCGCGACGGGTGAGCAGTATGCATTCGAGGTGGACCTAGACCTTTG
>JABJBS010000226.1 GCA_018668695.1 Deltaproteobacteria bacterium | reverse complement strand
GTCATTCTATGGTGGACGATCTCTTTTTCTGGGCTGGTGACCTTTACCAACGTCGCAAACGCTTTGACGAAGCCCACGCATATTACAAACGCATTCAAGACCTACCCATCGCCGGAGATCATTGCGGGGAGGCCACTTGGCGCCGTGCTTGGATTTACTACCGCAATGACTTACCTCTGGAAGCACAACGAGTCCTTAGCCAAAGTATCCAGCAAACAAGCTGCACTTCCAAAACAGAGGATAGGGCCCGCGCATTTTATTGGTTGGCGCGTATCAGCTTAGACCAGGGCGAAAAGGCCAGGGCGGCCAAACAATTCGAACGGGTTCTGGATGAAGCGCCCCTTCACTATTACGCTCAACTTGCGCTGACGAGACTTCGGGAAGTGGATGCACCGAGGCTTGCGTGGCTAGAAGCGCACCTCACGGCACCTGCGGCGAAAGAAACAACCACAATCTGTACGGGTGAGCTCGCCAAAGACATCTATTTTCAAAATGGACTCAAGCTTTTAAGGAGCGGGTTTCGCCGAGATGCAGGACTCTACTTAAGGCGCTCCACCAAAGGGCTTGGCCCCACAGAAGGCGCCGATTGTGAGCCTATGCAAGCAGACCTTCTCTTAGCGCTGCTCTTAAACCGTGCAGGCTTTGAACAAGAAGCCCATTGGCAAGTGCGTTCTACATTTGCAGCCCAGCTTCAAAAGATACCCACGCATCAAGAAGCAGACATCTTCTTTGCCGCTTACCCCATGGCATACAGCAAAGAGATTGCAGCAGCAGAAGATGAACACGGAATCCCGCCGCTCTTTCTCCAGGCCCTGGCCCGAGAGGAAAGTGCGTTTGATGCCAGCGTCGTTAGCTGGGCCGGTGCCTACGGGTTAACCCAGCTTCTACTCTCAACCGCTCAAGGGGCAGGGAAGCTGCTTACGCCTGAAATCAAAATAAAACGAGCGAGCGAGCTGTTCGACCCGGCATTGAATGCAAGGCTGGGCGGAGCCTTTATGGCCTCACTCATCAGCCGGTTTAAAGGCAGTACAGGCTTAGCGCTCTGCGGTTACAATGCCGCGCTTCGCACCGCCAACACTTGGTGGAAACGCCACGCTGGTGACGCCTTCGATATCTTTGCCGAGGAGCTCACCATCAAGGAAACTCGAAAATACGTGAAACGTGTCCACCAAACCTGGGGGATTTATCGCTGGCTCTACCAAGGTACGCAACCAGCACTGGCTACTGACCCAATTCCAGGCGCAACCCAAACCGCACAGCGTTAACTCTTCTTCATGGCACTTCAATACAGGAACCCTCTATGCAGCCCTTAACATTTCAAGGCGGTGTCTTCTCAGACGAAACTGCACTGGGCCGTGTGGGAGTCGAAATCACCGTAGAGCCGCAAGGCATCGATGCCAAACCAGGCGAGGGCACAACTTTCAAACTCGCCTCAACTGAAGTTCTCCTAGAGGTCGGGGGCGCCAGTGGGAAAATGGTCTTTTGTAGAAATCCCGAAAAAACACTGACCATCTTCAGTGAAGCTCCTGGGTTTCTCAAAGCTCTAACTCTTCATCCCAATCCCCACGTTCATCAACAAGCCCTCTCTATTGAACAGTCTCTGCGTTCCTCGCAGCTAAAACGAGGACTCGGCTGGGCCTTATGCTTTGTAGGCATTTTCGCCATGGGTTTCTGGGGCCTGAGTGCTCTTCAAGGTGTCGCGCGGCGCGCAGTGCATCAGGTTCCTTGGGAAGTAGATGAAACCATTGGGCAGACCCTGGTTGCGCAAATGGACCTTGGCGGCCCCATGCTTGAAAACTTGGTGGTTCAAGATGCCACCAACAAAATCCTACAGAGACTCGTTCCGCACTCATCAAGGCCCGAGGCTCAATTTGATATCCACGTCGTCAAAAGTGACCAGGTAAATGCCTTTGCACTTCCTGGCGGGCAGATGGTTGTTTTCACTGGCCTGCTTAAGCGAGCAAAAAAAGCAGAAGAAGTCGCCGGTGTGCTCGCTCACGAAATTGCTCATGTTACACAAAGGCATGGCCTTGACCGCATCGTTCAATCCATTGGCATCATGACACTTGTGCAATTGGCCGTTGGCGACAGCTCAGTGCTCCTCGGGCTTGGCTCTGAATTAGTCACTTTAGCCGCCATTAACAGCTACAGCCGAGATCAAGAAAGTGAAGCTGACGATATAGGAGTTCGCATTCTACACTCGGCGGGAATTGCCCATACACATCTGGCCCAATTCTTTAAAGACCTAAAAGAGCAGGGACCCGTTCACGGTGGCAAGGATAAAAACAAACCACAGCTGCCAGACCAAGTGGAAGAAATGCTCTCGTGGGTAAGCACGCACCCGGCCATTGGCGCTCGGATTGAAGCCATCGAATCCACCCACCAAAGCCTCGGTACTTTAGAGCAAAAGCCTTTTGACATAGACTGGAAAGCAGTTCACCAAGCACTCCTGGAAAATAAACCATGAACATTGATATTCGATTTAAAACCGCTTTTGCGACTCTCTTTGTAACGCTTGCCCCCGGCGAGTCTATCGTTGCAGAAGCCGGCGCCATGGCCAGTATGTCTCGCCATATCCAAATCAAAACACGTTTTAACGGTGGGTTTTTCAAAGCTCTGATGCGGAAAATATTTGGCGGAGAGTCCTTATTCATCAACACGTTCCATTGCCCGCAAGGGTCTACCCCTGGGCAACTGGTGCTTACTCAGCCCACGCCAGGAGATCTGCAGACGATTGAACTAGCGGGACAAAGCCTTTTTCTTCAGCCTGGAGCCTATGTAGCTTCCACGCCCGGTGTCAATTTAGGACTCGGGTTTGCGGGTTTTGCCAGCTGGTTTGGCGGCGAGGGGCTTTTCAAGCTTCAAGTCAGCGGGCACGGGCAAGTTTGGATGGGCGGTTATGGCGGTATCTTCAGCCGCGATGTTCAAGGCGAATATATCGTCGACAGCGGACACATTCTTGCATACGAGCCTACCCTTGGTTTGTCGGTAGGCTTAAGCGCAGGAATATTCTCCAGCTTCTTTGGCGGCGAGGGCTTTGTAAGCCGCGTCAAAGGACAAGGGAAAATCTACCTTCAATCACGAAGTCTCGATGGGCTTGCCCATTGGACCAACCGGCACATTTGGTAACACCATGACTATAGAATTACTTTCACAACCTGCGGCTACAGCCGCTAAGATTCAAATGAACCGGGGCGACGTGGTGACTGCTGAAGTCGGTGCCATGATTGCCATGAGCCCTCAGATAACGGTTGAGACCACGAGCCGAAGCCGAGGGGGTTCCGGCGGTTTTCTTAAAGGCGTTAAGCGTATGTTCTCAGGTGAGAACTTCTTCTTAAACCACTTCACCTCTCATCAGGACGATAGCGAAATTATTTTGGGACCATCCTTGATTGGTGACGTAGCCCACCACGAGCTCAACAACGCTACCTTAATTGTTCAATCATCGGGCTGGCTTGCTGCGTGCGGTAAAATCGATATCGATACAACGTGGCAAGGGCTCGGTGCTGCGCTTTTCGGCGGTGAGGGGCTTTTTTGGGTGAAGTGCAGTGGGCAGGGCGATGTCTTACTCAACAGCTTCGGTGCAATCTACGAAATAGAGGTTGACGGAGAATACTGCGTCGACACCAGTCACATCGTTGCCTACGAAGAAACGCTTAACTTCAGTATCTCCAAAGCATCCAGCGGTTGGGTCTCTAGCTTTATGAGCGGCGAAGGCTTTGTTTGTAACTTCCAAGGTCGCGGGAAAATATATTGCCAGACCCATGCACCCGGAGACTTCGGTAAAAACCTTGGTCCTAAGCTCAAACCCGTTCGCGAATAGGAAGTCTCTACGATGCAAAGTGATTACAAATTCGATATCAGCATGCGCCCTGATTACTCCCTTCTCACCATGAACCTGGAGCCCGGGCAGAAGGTTTATGCTGAGCCTGGCTCCATGGCGTCCATGTCCACCGGCATAGAGCTTAAAGCGGGCCTGAAGGGCGGCATCATGAAATCCCTGGGCCGTGCACTGGGCGGCGAAAATCTCGTCATCAATACCTATACCGCAAAAAAACATGGCGAGGTTACATTTGCGCCAGGGCCTATGGGAGACCTTCAACACTACCGGCTCGATGGGAACAGTCTTATTTTGCAAAAGGGTGGTTTTGTTGCGCACGGAGAAGGGGTCGACCTCTCGGCGAAGTGGGAAGGAGCCAAAGGTTTTTTCAGCGGAGAAGGGCTGGTACTGCTCAAAGCGAGCGGAACGGGAGATGTGTTTTTCTCAACCTACGGCGCGATCATTGAGGTTGATGTGTCCGAGGGTTATCTCGTCGATACAGGATACGTTGTCGCATTTGAAGACACTTTAAATTACTCAGTAACGGTCGTACCTGGCCTGGGGACGGGTTCAAAAATCAAAAGTTTCTTATTCGGCGGGGAAAGACTTGTCTGTAAGTTTCAAGGCCGAGGCCGTGTTTGGATTCAAACCCGGTGTGTCACGCCTTTTCTGCGGTGGGCCTACAGCTATCGGCCGCGTGAACGCTCAAGCAATTAGACCAGAGTTTTTCGAACAAATGGATTCGTCAGGCGCTCGTAATCAATGGTCGAGGGAGCTCCGTGACCTGGTAGAATCTGCACAGAGCCATGCATCCCATAGAGCCGGTGACGGATAGATTTTTTGAGCTGATCTGGATCGCCTCCCCATTTGGTCGTGCGTCCAATACCGCCCTTAAACAAAGTATCGCCGGTCAGGCATAGGTTCTCCCCGGGAACGACCAAGCAAACCGAGCCTGGAGTGTGACCCGGAGTATGAATCACGCCGAGCTGAAATCTTCCAAAATCGATACAAGACATATCTTTAAGGGGCTTATCCATCGGTGTTGAAACATCCAATCGAAGGCCCATTTCCAGCGCCTGCATATCCATACAACTGTGAAGCTTAGCATCTCCTGTGTGTAAATAAGTAGGGGCACCTGTCAGCTCGCTCAAGAGAGCAGAGCCCATCGTATGGTCAACATGAGCGTGGGTATGAACAATGGCCACCGCGCGTAGACGGAGCCTTTTTAGACGCGAGAGCGTCTCTTGAACTGCATCGCCGGGATCAACAATGACTGCTTGATTCAGCAGACGGTCACCAAGAATAATCGCATTGCAGCCAAAAGACCCAGCACTGTAGGTCTCAATGATCATTCTAATAGGGTAACCTAGATTTTACCGTTTTGTCTCTGACGGGTCAGAGCTTTTTGATGTTGCGCGTAGGTTTGAGTGAAGACATGAGATTCGCTTCCATCCTTACGGGCAAAAAAGAATAGGTATTCATGGGACTCGGGCTTAAAGGCTGCCTCGAGAGCAGAAAGTCCCGGGTTAGCGATGGGGCCGGGTGGAAGACCGGTATGTAAATACGTGTTGTAATCCGAAGGTTGGCGCAAATCGCTTAACCGCAAGCGCTCCTTAGGTTTTCCAAGGATGTACTGAACCGTCGCACAAGACTCCAAGCGCATATTTTTCTCGAGCCGGTTAAAGAAGACACCGGCGATTCGAGGCATCTCATCGGAACGCTTGGCTTCACGTTCAACAATTGAGGCGAGTACGACGCGCCGTTTTAATTCTTCGGGAGCCATATCAAGACGATCGGCTAACCCATCGAGGCGGTCAAAAAAGAGCTGAACCATCGCCGAGACGATGTCGCGAGGGGCAAGACCTTTGGCGAACGTGTAGGTTTCAGGAAAAAGAAAACCTTCCACCGTGGCTCCAGGAATTTCGTACTTGCTAAGAAGCTGCGGATTTCGAGCAGCTTCCATAAAGCCTTCGCGCGTCACGAGACCACTGGACTCAACAAGCTCGGCAACTTGTTTTAAATTGAGACCCTCTGGGACGGTAATTGTTTCGGTGCTAATTTGCCCATCGTGAAGTTCATCAACAACATTCCAAGCCCACAAACCGCTGGCGATTCGATAATGACCGGCGCGCATGGAGCGTTCGACGCCCTTGATTTTTGCCAACACTCGAAATGCGAAACTGCTGCGAATCACACCGTCAGCTTGAAGCTTGCGAGCGATCTCGGCCACTGATGTACCTGGTGAAATTTCTAGTACGGCGTTGTGAGTTCGTGCTTGGCGCGGCGGTGCTGCCCACAATAAGCCTAAGCCGCCCACACAAAATGCCAAGCATGCGGCCATGGCAACACGAAATTTGCGAGGTTTTGCATCTTCACGGAAGTCTTCGAGGCTAATGACACCTTCAGGTGTAACAACCGCTTCGCCATCGTCATGAACTTCTTCTTGCTTAGATGTTTCGGGCTCTGGAGTCCCTAGGTCGGCAATGACTGGGAGTTCGAACAACTGAGTCGGTTCAGCAGAGGCCAAAACTTCTGGCTCAGGCTCGGGTGTAGCAACCACTGGAGCCACGGATTCCACTGGTGCCAGAGCTTCTATCGGCTCAACAACCTCTTGAACGTCGAGCGGTTCGGCGTCTTCCGCAATTTGAGGCTTACGTGCTCGCTCCAACAATTCCTTTCGGCTGATTGTTGTGCGCGGCCGCTTTCGCTGAACTTTACGGGTTTGCTTAACCGTGGGTTTACCCTGAGGATTACGCAGAGCATTTTCGCATATCTCGAAAACTTTGCTCACGGCAGTCAGAGGTAGAGGCGAGCCTTGATTGTCGGCGTAGGCTAGTGCCTCTAAACGATTATCGATAACGAGAGGTAAAATCGCGAAGGCGCGCGGTAGATCGATGCCTAGAGTTTCAGCAATTTCGTGTCCACCTGGCGAGCGACCAGCGCTTACCACGGGGGAAGCTGCTTCAATGGTCCAACGCAAAGGCGTTTGCTCGAGAAGGCTCAGGCTTTCACCACGCGCTTGAAGGTCGATACCTTTTACATATGCAACCCGGGCATCTGTGCCTCGAATCTCAAATAAGGCAACCCTCTCAAATACCTGACCAAGCGCACGAGCCCACGTAGCGGCCGCCCGAATTCTTCTACCTGGTTCTTGGCTCTTACCAAGAGGTTGTTGCTGCGTACT
>JABJBS010000225.1 GCA_018668695.1 Deltaproteobacteria bacterium | reverse complement strand
TAGGTGTCAAAAATCACGGAACAGGATCCGGCGCATCAAGGCTCTTGCGCGGCAATCATGCGGTGCATGTAGAGGCCGAACAAAAGCTAGCCGAGTTTTCAGGCCGCGAAGGAGCGCTACTTTTTTCATCTGGTTTCGCAACCAATGTTGGACTCTTTGCTGCACTCACCGAAACCGGTGATGTTATTTTTTCAGATGCATTAAACCACGCCAGCATCATCGACGGCATGCGGCTTTCCAAAGCAAAGCGCGTGATTTTCGAGCATCAAGATTTAAAAGACTTAGAGGCCAAGCTTTCTTCTTCAGAGTGCAGCGGACAACGTTTCATTGTGACGGAAAGCGTGTTCTCAATGGACGGCGATGTATCCAACCTTACCGCGCTGGTTGATTTGGCGGACCGTTATAATGCACTCGTCATGGTCGACGAAGCACATTCCACCGGGCTCTATGGCACCCGCGGCTCAGGGATTGTTGAACGAGATGGACTTGAAAACAGGGTCCTATGTACCATGCATACCGGAGGTAAGGCGCTTGGCGTCGGGGGAGCATGGATTGCCGCCGACAGCGTTTTGATATCTCATCTCATCAATCATTCTCGAAGCTTTATTTACTCAACTGCGCCTGTTCCCGCACTTGCTCAGGGCTTAACTGCAGCGCTGGAGCATCTGGCCAGTCATCACGACCGGATCAAAGCGCTCCACGAAAGAGCTTCCTTTCTTCGCGCGCAGCTTCAAGAATTGGGCATCGATACACTTCAGAGTAACTCCCATATCATTCCTGTATTTATCGGTAGCAACGAACGCTCTCTACAAGTTGCCGCCGCCATGCGCGAAGCCGGATACGACGTCAGGGCCGTGCGTCCTCCTACGGTTCCGACTGGGACCGCAAGACTTCGGCTCACTGTTCGAGCAACTATGGCAGAGAGTATGCTGGTAGAATTCGCAAACACTTTAAAAACAGAAATGACATAACGATGCAGGGTTTGTTTATTACTGGTACCGACACCGACGTGGGTAAGACTTTTGTGAGCGCAGCCCTCATGGCTGCAGCCCCTCACAATGTTCGCTATTGGAAACCCATTCAGACCGGCGCCCCCGAACATTGTGATACCGAAACTGTGTTACGACTCACTGCGCGCTCCGCAGAATCCGCTTTACACGAAGGTTTGCGCTTTAAAGAGCCTGCCTCACCGCATCACGCGGCCAACCTTGAAAATGACAACATCACCTTGGACAGTCTACAAGAGATAGCCGCCAATCATCGTGGTGACGGCTCTCGCTGGGTCGTAGAAGGTGCTGGAGGCTTATTGGTGCCTTTAAGCTCTACACTCCTGATGACAGATTTGATTCGAGTCCTTGGACTGAGTGTGATTCTAGTCTCCTCAACGCGTCTTGGAACCATTAATCATACCCTGCTCAGCGCTTATCACCTCAGCGCAATGGGCGTGGACACCGCCGGCATCATTCTCAGCGGTGAACCGGACCCATCTGCCCTCTCGGGTATTCAAGACCACAGCCCATTTCCAATCATTGCTCAAATCCCATTTATGGAAGACGCAACACCGGACAAACTGAAATCATTAAGTATCTCACTATGGGAACATCCAGCACTCAAGGAGCGCATCCAATGAGCGACCTCGGCCTTGTTGAAAAAGATAAGCGATACACTTGGCACCCTTTTACCCAAGAGAAGACTGCTGATGCTCCTCTACCGGTCATTAGCGCAAAGGGTGCATACCTAGAGCTTTTAGGCGGGCATAAAGTGTTGGATGCCATCTCAAGCTGGTGGACCAATATTCACGGGCACGGACATCCCAAGCTGGCCGAGGGAATTGGAGCTCAAGTATCTAAACTTGATCACGTCTTGTTTGCTGGCTGTACGCACGAAGGTGCTGCTGAGGTTTCCAAACGCTTGGTAGAAATCAGCCCAGAGGGTTTGAACCGTGTCTTCTTTTCGGACAATGGTTCGACCGCGGTAGAAGTCGCGCTCAAGATGGCGTTTCAATACTGGCAAAACCGGGGGAACAAAAAGAGGAATCGCTTTCTCGCCTTCGAAGGTGCCTACCACGGAGACACTGTTGGGGCCATGTCTGCTGGAGATCCTGGAGAATTTGGTGAACCCTTCAAGCCACTTTTTTTCCCGGTTGAACGCCTAAGCGCGCCACGTATAGATGGCCCTGAGGAAGAATACGCAACCGCAATCAAAAACTTAGACGCTATTCTAGAAAAGCATGGAGATGAACTGGCAGCAGTCATCATTGAGCCGATGGTTCAAGGTGCCGGTGGAATGCGGATGCACAGTGCAGAGTTTCTGAAAACTCTCGCTACCAAGGTTCAAGAGCGTGGAATCCTCTTGATCACCGATGAAGTCATGACGGGTTTTGGGCGTACTGGAAAAATGTTTGCAGTGGAGCACGCTCAAGTCACTCCCGATATCATGTGTGTTGCCAAAGGGCTGACGGGAGGAATTCTTCCGCTCTCTGCAACTCTCGCAACCGACGCTATCTACGAAGCCTTCTTAGATCAGGATGTTCGCCGAGCCTTTTTGCATGGGCATAGTTTCACTGCCAATCCAATTGCTTGCGCCGCGGCTTTGGCCAGCCTGCAAATATTTGAAGACGAGCCTGTTTTTGAAAGAATTTCTCAAATCGAGAATGTGTACAGGGAGCGCTTCCCGGGACTTGAGAAATATTCACAGGTCCAGTCGACCCGAATCTTAGGCAGCATCGGGGTCGTGGAACTCTCCGGTGAAGGTGGATACTTCAACAACATTGGCCTAACATTGCGTCGGGCCTTTCACAAAGCAGGCTTTCTCGTGCGGCCACTGGGCACTGTCGTCTACACATTGCCGCCCTACATCACCGATCCCGCCGACCTTCACCGACTTTACGATCATTTTGAGGAACTTCTACAAAACGGGCTTTAAGGCCCTGCAACGCACAGGCGGACTAATCCGGACATACCAATGAGTTGATTAACCTGCATTTGAATCCAATTGGTATGAAATATTTACTAATTGGTATTGACAGAGCGCTCCATTGGTCCTACCACAAGAGTTACTGGATTTGCCAGGCAACCCTTATGCTTACGGAGCCGTCGAGCCATGATTGATCAAAACCCCAGCGAACTGATGTCCCATCCAGAGTTGCCAAGTATTCATCCCCAATCCAACCGTCCGATCCGCGCCTCTGACCGTGTGGCAAACCGCCTTCGCCGCGATATCTTAGGTGGCAGACTTCCAGTGGGCAGCCGACTCTTACCGGAACGTAAGCTTGCCGAAGTATTGAGCGTATCACGCGTTACCGTCCGGTCTGCGATTGCAACCCTTCAGTCTGAACAACTTCTCGATGTTCGACGTGGCTCCGGCATTACAGTCTTGGATTATCGGCGCAGTTCAAGCATCGACCTGTTCCAGTGGCTCATGGCCAGCGACACATTACCGGTGGAAGAACAGTTCCGAATCTTTTCTCAGGTCATCCATGTCCGCCAAGCCTTAGCTGTCCCAACCCTCTTTCAGGCGGTGGAACGCGCTACCCCTTCCGATAAGCTGATGATTAAGCAATTGGTTGAAGAGCAGAAAAAGCACTTGAGCGACCCAATGAAATATCTGCTGACCGACCTTGAGCTTAGCCAAGTGATAGCCAGAGTTGCCGACAATATTGTGGTTGAGCTGCTCCACAACAGCATGCGCCGCTGTATGTCGATGCGTTACGAACTGGTTCTCGCCTTTCTTGGACCTCTCGAAGAACACCAGCAACACTACATGTTTCTTCTCGGTGCCTTCGAGCAAGGTGCGGCTCTGATCAACAACCCCACGCTTCAGCAACAAACTGCAGAAATTATCCGGCACTTTGAAGCCAAAGGCTTGGCCCGGTCGGAGCAATGGCTCGCCGATAACATTTCAGAACCAGTTCCCGTTGCCGCAGAAGGCCCCGGACTTTCACAACCTGGACGTTAAGGTCTAAAATCATCTCGTGAGTCTATTTAACTATGACCCAAGAGAAAGATTACAATCTTACATGTAACGAAGTGTGAGCACTTGAAAGTTCGTTTCTGACCTCCCCTTACTTCTGCTCAGATCATCCCCTAATCCCCTGTGTAAATTAAGTATTTTCTCTTCGTGCGGTCTCTTTTGATGTGGCTATAATCAATAACTATGAGGTGGGTTTCCATCCGCAGATTTAGGGTTGCTGATCAGAGAGATGACTTGTATAGGCGCGACAAAACACTGGGAAGAGAGCATTGCAGACTGCCTTCTTCGCAGTATGGGAAACCAATTCAATATCGATACCGCCCAATCCGTTCAGCTACGCAAAGCAGGGGCACGAGGGGACTAATTATGTACCGCAAGAGTATATTCGCAATAAGCTTCATATTTTTGGTAACTGCCTGTGGAGGCCTTGATCGCTCGACAGTGATTCAAGATCCAGGAACCGGCGACGGTGGTGACTCAACAGAGACCGTATCCGACCAAGAGAGCGTTATCCCCACCACCGGTGGTGCAGCTCAAAGCCCCGACGGACTCTTCTCTATTGTCATGGGACCTTTTGTCTTCGACCAAACTGTGACGATGACAATCGAAAAACTTGAAGCACCTATTTCTGAAGCAGATGCTCACCTCATGGGTACCTACCGCGTAAGCTATCTACCCGAAGAAGCCGTTCTCTCAGCGAGCGCCAACTTTCGTGTTCAGTTCAAAGTTGATGAAACCACTTTAGAAGAAGTGGGTGTGGATAACATGCGCATTGCCGTGCGTGCATCAGACAGTGAAGCCGAGGAAGGCCTTTACGATTCAGAGAACAACGCTAACTTCGACGAGAACAAAGCAGTCGTGTGGAGTTCAAGTACACAGCTCGGAGACTTTGGTCTTCTCGACCGAAGCTCTGCCGACCCAGGTGCCTGCGAGTGCAACACCGACGAAACATGCGACGAAGCCTGCCTATGCGATCCGGATTGTATTCTTGATGACCCTGCCGATGCATCAGACCCAAGCGTAAGCAGCGATGACCCAAGCGACCCAAGTGCCAGCTCAGACCCAAGCGATGTGGGACCTATCGAATGTGATGAAACACAATGGGCATGTGCCGATGGCGAGCAATGCGTACCATTATCCGCTTACTGCAATGGTTTACCCCAGTGTAACGATGGCTCCGATGAAACAGATATCGGTTGCAGCGGCGGCGGTGGGACAACAGGACCGGCTGCTGATACCCTTGAGCCCGACAGTAGCTTTTCAGAAGCATCGACTTATGTTTTCGGAGAGCCTCAATCCCATACACTCCCTATCGGCGATGAAGATTATGTACTCTTCACACTCGAGACGCGCCAAGACGTGACGATTTCAACAGGTGGTGGCAGTGGCGATACGATTCTCTACCTCTATACAGAAAACTACAGCCTTATCACTGAAGATGATCAAGGCGGCATCAACAGCTTTTCTC
>JABJBS010000224.1 GCA_018668695.1 Deltaproteobacteria bacterium | reverse complement strand
TTTCGTCTCTGGCGCCGACGGTTCCGCTACTTCTATCGCTTCCTGTTCAACATCTGAATCGCTCATGACATAAGAGTAGCCCGTCACCTTGAAAAATCAAAAACTTTACTGAAATGACACGTTTTTTTGGCGTTAGTCAGCCATTCTGGCCCCAACCATATGGAGCGCCACGGCTGAGGCCGCGGCCGCATTCAAGGAGTCTACGTGCGCGGCAATCGGGATTCGTCCAGATACATCGGATTTACCTCGGAGTTCTTCTGTAATCCCGGAACCTTCATTTCCAATGACCAGAACGTTATGGAGTTCCGAGAGCTGAACATCTTGGAGAGACGCTGTTCCCTTACGGCCGGTCGATGCAATGACTTGCACGCTTTCTAGGAACTCCCGAAGCAGCGCCACGGCCTTCAGCGGTTCACACAGGGTGACGGGTACATTGAAGATTTGCCCGGCTGATGCCCGCGTGGCTTTCCGGGTATAAGGCGAGGCACCCTTGGGGTCGGCAATCACTAGCTGAGCTCCGAATGCCGCAGCATTTCGAATAATCGCCCCAACATTTGCCGGATCAGCAAGCCCTTCTAAGAGAACGACCAGGGAGGGTTTGTGCGCAGAGAGGTGGTATTCAAGATCAACCTTTGGAGCCGCAGCGTGTGCTAAGCAGCCCCGATGGAGGTCAAAACCGACCGTCTCACGAAGGTGAGATTTGGAGACGACGTAAACGGGCACATCATCTTCAACTCGGTCGAGTACTGCGTCTACTTTGGATTCAGTGACCAGAAGGGATTTTGTAGAAAATCGGCTATCCAGAAGGCGTTCGACCAACCGCACACTCTCCACAATGAAGGATTCGGGACTTGTCTGGCCGGAACGAAGGTTGAAGTAAGGAGCCAGCCGCGGGTCGGAAGGCTCCTCAATTCGGATAATCGACATGGCTAACTTAGACCTGCTCCCAGATTGGAAGGCGCGTAAAGGTTGCCTTGCGCTGAGGTCCCACGCTGACAATGGCTACTGGAATACCGAGGAAATCCTCGATGCGCTTCACGTAATCGCGAGCAGCTTCCGGTAGGTCTTGGTAGTCGCCAAGTTTGGTTGTGTCGCTCTTCCAGCCAGGAACGTCTTCGTAAACTGGCTCAATAGAGTCCATCAAGTTTGCATCGGTAGGGAAGTCTTTCGTCTCCACACCATTGATCTTGTACGCAGTACAAACACGGAGCTTATCGAAATGGTCGAGAACGTCCATCTTGGTAAGCGCAATGTGTGTAAGCCCGTTGATCCGACGAGCATAGCGTAGAGCCACGAGGTCGAGCCAGCCGCAACGCCGAGGACGACCCGTCGTCGTACCGAATTCACCGCCGTGCTGCCGCATGGCTTCACCGAGGTCATCATCAAGCTCAGTTGGGAATGGGCCGCTGCCAACACGCGTGGCGTAGGCTTTAGCAATTCCGAGTACAAGCTTCATTTGCGTCGGGCCAACACCCGATGCGGAACACGCGCCGCCAGCTGTGGGGCTTGACGATGTAACAAAGGGGTATGTTCCGTGATCGATGTCGAGCAACGTACCCTGAGCACCTTCAAATAGAACCCGCTTGTTATCTTCAAGCTGGTCATTAATGAGGTGCGGTGCACTGCAGATAAACGGCTTGAGTCGCGCGTGGGCTTCACAAAGATGCTTATGCACAGAGTCTACTGTCCACTCAGTCCCCGAGAGCGCTGCAGCGTGTTCTCGGAAATGTTGTTCAAGCTTTACTCGCAAAGTGTCAGGGTAAGCTGGGTCTGCCATGCGGATACCGCTTCGGCTGATTTTGTCAGCATACGCAGGGCCAATTCCTCGACCCGTTGTGCCAATCTTCGCGCTGCCCTTGTCTGCCTCAGCACTAATATCCAACTCTTTGTGAGTCGGAAGAATAAAGTGTGCCTGATCTGAGAGTCGTAACCGGTCAACCGGGACGCCTTGTTCTATCAGCGCATCGATTTCGCTGAGAAGCTTTTCTGGATCAATAACAACACCGCTGCCAAGCACACACAACGTTTCTTCGTGGAGGATACCAGAAGGAATGAGGTGAAACTTGTAAGTTGTGTCTTCGACCACAATGGTATGACCGGCGTTGTTACCACCTTGGTAACGAACTACAGCATTCGCACTTTCAGCAAGATAATCTGTAATCTTGCCTTTTCCTTCGTCGCCCCATTGGGCGCCTACAATTACAACTGCGGGCATGGTTTTAACCTTTGATGTTAGCACGTTCGAAAATAGTATCGATGTGCCGTGTATAGGGGTCCAAGGAGAATGCTTGCGCAATAACTTCAGGGCTTACGTTCGCTTTCACCATCTCTTCTTCTAGAAGAGCAGACTGAAAGTCTTCGGCTTCGCCGCCCCAGACACGCATAGCGGCGTGCTGGACACTCTTGTAAGCTTGCTGGCGCTCAAGGCCAGCCTTAAGCAAACAACCTAGAACCGTCTGGCTAAAGAGCAAACCTTTGGTGTTGTTCATGTTCTCAAGCATGCGCTCCGGGTAAACCAAGAGATTTTCAATGACTGATGTCATTTTGAGAAGCATGTAATGAGCAATGTGGAATGCGTCAGGACAAATAACCCGCTCAACTGATGAGTGACTGATGTCTCGGTCGTGCCAAAGCGCAACGTTTTCAAATGCACTCATCATGTAACCGCGTAGCAATCGCGCCATTCCGGTCAATCGCTCACATGTAATCGGGTTACGTTTGTGAGGCATTGCAGATGAACCTGTTTGTCCACGCGCGAAGTATTCCTCAGCCTCGCGTACATCTGTGCGCTGCAACGAGCGAATCTCTGTTGCGAACCGCTCGATGCCTGCGCCCATTAGCGCCAGTGCGCTTAGTGCATTGGCGTGACGGTCACGAGGTACAACCTGTGTGGCAACAGGCTCTACTTGCAAATCAAGCTTATTCATAACGAAAGCTTCAAATGCAGGATCTGTTTGACTGTAGTTACCAACAGCTCCGGAAAGTTTCGCGAACGAAACGTCTTGGCTCGCTGATTTGAGACGCTCGATATGGCGAGTCATTTCGCTGTGCCATCCAGCTAAACGCAAACCAAATGTGGTAGGCTCAGCGTGAACTCCGTGGGTGCGACCGGCGCATGGCGTTGTCTTGTAAGTTAATGCCTGTTTGCCCAGGGCGTCGCGAAGGGCCTCGGCTGCAGGGATAACCACTTCGAAGCTCTCTTTAAGAGCCATGGCCAATGCAGTGTCCACGACGTCTGAGCTTGTCATGCCGCGGTGAATGTGGCGGCATGCCGGCTCACCGACTGTTTCAGACATTGAGCGCACAAAAGCTACAACATCATGGTTTGTCTCTTTTTCATGCTCACGAATACGTGCCGCATTCTGATGGTGACCCTTGCGAATCGCCGCGATGTCATCATCGGAGACTTCGCCACGTTCATGGAAAGCTTCGCATGCTGCAATCTCAATTTGAACCCAGCGCGCGAATCGGGATTCGTCATCCCAGATCTTGGTCATCTCTTTTGTTTGGTAACGTGAAATCATGTGATTAGTACTCCGTAGGAAGGCTTGCCTTCATCACTTTTTCTTTGTCGGCTGCTAGAACTTTTTCCATTCGAGCTTTAATGTCGGCGTCGAATGGAGCGAGCATGCGTGCACACTGGTATGCTGCATTCTTACCACCGGCTTTACCGATGCCCATCGTTGCAACCGGGACGCCACCAGGCATTTGAGAAATTGCAAGAAGTGCATCCATTCCGCCAAGCGAACCGGCAGCGATTGGCACACCCAAGACAGGCAATCGACTATGGGCAGCTACGACACCACCGAGGTGGGCAGCCATTCCGGCTGCTGCGATTATGATTTTACAGCCACGCTCTTCGATAGTTCCCAGGTACTCGACCAATTCGTCAGGCGTACGGTGGGCTGAAAGAACCTTAGCTTCATGTGCAATGCCAAAGCTATCGAGTGCTTTGCGGCAACTAACCAGTGTGTCGTGGTCGTTGGCTGAGCCCATCAAGACAGTAACAAGAATTGAATTGGTTTCTGACATAACGTAATCCTTTAAATTTCTTTGTGAGTACCAATATCTTCTCGATATTGCGCGCCGTCAAAGCTGACGTAGTCTAATGCTTCATATGCACCGGTGCGAGCAAGCTCCGGCGTGTTATTTCTACAGACGATAGCTGCAACGCGGCCGCCACTCGTTTGTAGGTCTGCGCCCTGGGTCTTGGTGCCGGCATGAATAAGCCAACATGATCCGGAGTCAATCTTATCTGAGACTTTGATGGAGTCTCCCTTGCGAGGACTCTCGGGGTAACCGGCAGCAGCTAGAACGATGGCACACGTTGCCTGATCGGACTCAGCTATAGACAACCCATCGAGGTTCCCTGTTGCCGTTTTCATGCATAAATCCAGGAAAGCGCCATCTGGCAGTCTCGGCAGGATGGCCTGGGTTTCAGGGTCTCCAAGCCGAACATTGTACTCAAGCAATTTCGGACCCTTCTGGGTAAGCATAAAGCCGCCGAAGAGAAATCCCCGAAATGGCATACCCGCATCTTTTAGAGCGTGCAGGGTAGGCAGGACGCATTCTTGAAATACTTGCTCTTGAAGCTCAGGCGTTATCTCAGGGTTGGGGCTAATTGCGCCCATGCCGCCAGTGTTTGGGCCTTCGTCGCCGTCGAGTAACCGCTTGTGATCTCGTGCATGGGGCAATGCCACAGCTTCTAGGCCGTTGCAGGCATAGAAAAGTGAAGCCTCAACGCCAAAGAGGCGGTCTTCTAAAACGATAAGACTACCGGCTTCGCCCCTTTCGC
>JABJBS010000223.1 GCA_018668695.1 Deltaproteobacteria bacterium | reverse complement strand
ACGATTCGTTTACCTACAACATCTATCAGCAGCTGGCTGAGGTAGGTCATGAAATTGAGGTCTACAGAAACGATGCCTTGGACCTACAGGGTATTATCAAGCTCGCACCCGACCGGCTCATCATTTCGCCAGGACCCGGCAACCCAGATCAAGCGGGCGTCTCCGTTCAAGCCATTCAGCATTTCGCGGGCAAAATTCCTGTGCTCGGAGTTTGCCTGGGTCATCAGAGCTTAGCCCAAGCCTATGGCGGTAAAATCGTACGTGCCGACAGGCTCATGCATGGCAAGACCTCGCCCATTCATCACAATCAGTCCGGCGTCTTCCACGCAATGCCGAGCCCCTTTGATGCCACCCGGTACCACTCCTTGGTGGTAGAGCGCTCTAGCCTATCGGAAGATTTTGAAATCACCGCATGGACTGAAGAGAATGAAATCATGGGTATCCGGCACAAGCCCACGGGAGCCGAAGGCGTCCAGTTTCACCCAGAATCAATTCTCACCGAAAACGGCCGTAAATTACTGGAGGCATTCGCAACATGTTGAAACCCTTGATTGAAAAAGCATT
The DNA here is from genome assembly GCA_018668695.1 of Deltaproteobacteria bacterium. NCBI lineage: Bacteria > Pseudomonadati > Myxococcota > Myxococcia > Deltaproteobacteria bacterium. The sequence continues at coordinate 17,633 of JABJBS010000223.1, read as the reverse complement.
GGCCGGACAAGACCTCACCCAGGCCGAAATGGCTCAAGCCGTTGGGTCAGTTATGGACGGTGAAGGTTCGCCTATTCAGGTTGCCGCCTTTCTCGTGGCGCTAAGAGCCAAGGGAGAAAAAACGGCTGAAATCACCGGCGCTGCTCAAGCTATGCGGGCACGCATGAATCAACTTAGCATCAAGCGGCTCCCCCTTATAGACACCTGTGGAACGGGTGGCAGCGGCACTGGATCATTCAATATCTCGACCGCCGTCGCGTTTGTTGCAGCCTCCGCTGGCGCAGCGGTTGCCAAGCACGGCAACAAAGCAATCAGTTCCAAATCAGGCAGCGCAGATGTTCTGAGCGAGCTGGGCGTTAATATTGCGGCGCCACTTGAAACGATGAAGTCCGCGATTGAAGATGTTGGCGTCGGGTTTCTATTTGCCCCCAACTACCATCCAGCCATGAAGCACGCAGGCACCGTTCGCCGAGAACTTGGTCTCCGTACTATCTTTAATGTGCTCGGCCCGCTTACCAATCCTGCTGGAGCACCTCGCCAACTCATGGGCATCTTCGATCGTTCGCTCACAACGCCTATCGCCCAAGTGCTTGGCAACCTCGGAAGTGAAAAAGCATGGGTAGTCCACGGCAGCGACGGCGTCGATGAATTGACCATTTGCGGCGAAAGCTACGTATCAGAATGGAACGGCACCGAAGTCGTTGAGCACATCATTCATCCGGAAAAGGTGGGCCTCAAGCTTCATCCCGAAGGTGCGATGAAAGGTGGAACGCCAAGCGAAAACGCGAAGCAAATGCGGCTCATCCTCTCAGGTCAGGACAAAGGACCACTTAATGACGCCATTGCTCTTAATGCGGGAGCCGCATTGCTGGTCGCCGGGATTGCCACAGACTTAAGCTCTGGAGTTAAGCAGGCGAAAGAATCCATTGAGGCTGGTAAGCCTTTGGAGATTCTCGAATCTTTAGTGAAAATAACGAACTAAGTAACACGCGCAACGCGGCTACATCTCAATCACAACAACCGAACTCGAAGGCAAGTCTTTGTCTTCGTCATCTGTATCCTCGGGACGAGGTACGTATTCACGGTCTAGCGGAAGCTCAAGGCGTGGACGCCGGGCGTCATCTTTACGCATTTTTTCCCGCTCGCGTCTTCTGAGCTCTTCGATGATAAATCCATCGAGCATAACAAGCCTCCTCGCAGGAACATTAAATTTACAGGCACCAACCATTGGACGTATCATTCCGCCCCGTCATTCACCCATTTGAGTCATCGACTGAACTTCCCAATACTTTACCCTTACACCCTTATGGTAAGTAGCAAAGGGGGTGGACGCAAGTATTCCTTCAGAACTGAACCCATCAAATATTCGTTTCGATCTGTAGCAAAAGGTAGGAAATGTAGGTGCTTAACGCGCCAAGCATCCAATATCAGGCGCTTTCGACCCGAGACTTGAAGCGAGCCAAGGTTTCAGGGAGTGCCTCTGCGGCCATGCGGCGGTTCACCGAAGCAGGTAGCTTACCCGCCAGCTCTAGCTCAAGGCCGTATGTGACGAGTGTCGTCCCATCCTCTGCTGGCTCAAGCTTCCAGTGGCCAGCGTTCACAGTCATGAGCTTAGAATCTACAAGATCCCACTCTAAATGTGTTTGGCTTTTTTTAACCAGACGCAAGGTGTAAGCCACTCGCATAATCAACTGAACTTCAAAAAGAACAACGCAGGTGTCCTCTTCACGGGACCGAACATCCACACGGCGGATTTCGGGCAAAAAATCAGGGTAGTGCTCGTAGCCAGAGATCACTTCCATGATTCTCTCGGCAGGCGCATTCATTGTTACGGTTTGTTCTACTTTTGCCACGATACCCCTAAAACCCCTAAGGGAGCCTCTTTATTCCGCGTAAACTCTTAAGACCTGTGCTTCGCCGCGCACAACCTTCAAACGGTGCATCTTTTTCAGTGCACGCTCCATGGCGCCAGCAGAGGTAGGATGAGTCGTTAAGACGATTGCTACTTCATGACCATCACCCGAAGGCTGCATCTGTGAAACCGTCGCCAAGCTAATAGATTCATCTGCCAGCAACTTCGTAATCGCCGCCAGGACACCGGGCTTCTCAGCAACAGTTAGACGCAAATACCATGGGCATACTGAATCCCCAGCCTTCGCGAGCTTTGGCCCCGAACGGTTCGGCTGTACCGCCGAAGAGCGTCCACGGGTATTCGCTGCGACGTTTCTAGCAGCTTCAATAAGGTCAGCCACAACCGCACTGCCCGTCGGTAACCCGCCTGCACCAGGCCCTTGGTACAGAGTCGTCCCAAGCGAGTCGCTTTGAACGTAAATGGCATTTTGTGCATCCGGAACCGCACTCAGAGCATGGCCCAGAGGTACCAAGTAAGGGAAAACGCCGGCTTGTACGGTTTCCACATCGCCCTCAACCACCCTGCGAGCTCTCGCAAGTAGCTTGATGGCATAGCCGAGTTCCGCGGCGTCCATCATCATCTCGCTTGTAAGTTCAGTAATTCCAATACAACCGAGCTTGGCACGGGTTACCGAGGCACCAAATGCTAGCCCAATTAGAATTGCTAATTTGTCAGCCGCATCCGCACCGTTAACATCCAAGGTTGGGTCAGCTTCTGCGTAGCCAAGATCTTGGGCAACAGCCAAAGCTGATTCATACGATTGGCCGCTGGCCATCGCCTCGACAATATAGTTCGTGGTGCCGTTTAGGATGCCGGTCAACTCAGTGATCCGGTCTGAAGCCAGCGCCTCACGTAAAGTTCGGATGATCGGAATGCCACCGGCAACCGCTGCTTCGAAGTGAACGTCGCGCTTGCTCTTTCGCGCAGCTTGGAAAATCTTTTTACCGTGAGCTGCTACGATGGCTTTATTTGCCGTTACAACTGTCTGGCCGGCCGCCAAAGCATCCGTCACGTGAGACAATGCTGGCTCGATACCGCCCATAAGTTCTACAACGACATCCACATCGGGCGCTCCTACTATATCCGAAGCTTTGGTCGTGAGGGCTACATTGCCCGCCGCGCCCAGGCGCTTACGTCGCTTGTTGCGAACCAAGGCCTTAACGATTCGAATAGGAACACCGGCCCGTGCTTCAATCATGGCACCATGTGTTGCAAGAATCTCAGCGACCCCTGCCCCAACGTTACCCAGCCCCAAGAGACCAACACGAACAACTTTACTACCATTAGCATTTTGAGACTTCATTTTTATCCTATCTTGGCAAGCGAAAGACGGTCCTGCCACACAGCGTCAAGAGAAGCTCGCACGCCTCGGTGGTCGTCTTCAAGCAAATCCGGATCTCTTTCGAGAATTTCCCGCGCATCATCCCGCGCGAGGAGTAATATTTTCTGATCTCTGGCCAAGTTTGCGATGGAAAGCACCGGCAAACCGGATTGCCTTGTGCCCACAAAATCGCCAGGGCCCCTGATTTCCAAATCTTCTTCGGCTATCTTAAAACCATCCGTCGTCTCTTCCATGATCGCGAGGCGCCGCCACGCATCTTCACTTTGGGTCGAGCGCGCAATTAAAAGACACGAACTCTCTGCGGCACCGCGCCCTACTCGGCCCCGAAGCTGATGCAATTGACTCAGCCCAAACCGCTCCGCATGCTCGATAACCATCACCGATGCGTTTGGCACGTCGATTCCAACTTCAATGACGGTCGTCGCGACCAAGACATCCAATTGCCCCGCGGAGAAGGCACGCATCACGCGGTCTTTCTCATCAGTCCCCATTTTTCCGTGCAGGAGTCCAAGCTTCAAATGGTGTAATAGTCCATGCTGAAGCTCATCATGGGTGCTTGTGGCATCGCGGATATTCTCCATACCTTCTTTATCCGACTCCTCTACCAGCGGCAGTACCACGTAGGCCTGTTGCCCTGCTTCGACCGCGGCTTCAACCTGCTTGTAGACCCGTTCGCGTTCCGCTTCCCGGAACTTCTTCGTTAAAACGGGCGTTCTACCTGGAGGCAGCTCATCGATAATGGAAACGTCCAAGTCACCGTAAACTGTGAGCGCCAATGTTCGCGGAATGGGTGTAGCGGTCATGACCAACATGTGCGGGACCGCCCCCGTACTCTCCATGCCCTGCTCCAAAAAGCGCGCACGTTGCATCACTCCAAATCGGTGCTGTTCATCCACAATTCCAAGCCCCAGCCTCTTAAAACGCACACTCCCTTGGATCAGCGCATGTGTCCCAATCACAATATCAACCATGCCAAGCTCAAGTTCCTCAAGAATGCGTCGTCGCTCGGGTGCACTTAACTTGCCAGTAAGAAGGCCTACCCTCACGCCGAGCCTTGGTAAAATTTTAAGGGCTGTTCGGGCATGCTGTTCGGCCAGGAGTTCCGTAGGCGCCATCAATGCAGTTTGAAAGCCCGCCTTCGCCGCCAATATCGCTGCCGTTAAGGCAACCGCTGTTTTACCGGAACCAACATCTCCCTGAAGTAGACGATTCATAGGCGATGGTTGGAGCAAATCGGCTTCAATATCTTGAAGGCATCGTGACTGTGCATCCGTAAAATCGAAGTCGAAAGCCTGCTTGGCAATATCCACTCCCGATAGGTCTGGTTCAAACGCGAGCCCTGGATCGCCAGAGGCTTCAGCTTTTCGGCGTAGAACCACCAATTGCAACATCAACAGTTCTTCGTAAATCAAACGCCGGTGCCACAATGTGTCCATATCGCGTAGAGCATCCACGGAAATATCAGCGGGCGGCTGATGCAGGTTCCACAAACATTGCCCAAGAGATTGAAAGTGGTGCTTCTCCCGCAACTGAGCCGGCAATCGGTCTTCCATCCGGTCAGTAACCGAAAGAACCCGCTCAATAATCGCCCGAAGGGTCGCTGGTCTCACGCCCTCAACCTCAAGGTAACCGGGAATAATCGCTCCGTCGTGGCCGTCTGGAACCAGAGGACTGATAGCATCTAAAACCTTCGTTTCCGGATGAACAATCTGGAGTTTACCCCGGTAACGCGCAACTGAGCCCGACGCCTGAATCACAACGCCTTTTTTGAAGCGTTCAATGAAGGTGCCACCCGGCACACGAAACCATTTAAGATAGAGATGGCCGGTATCATCACCGATGACCACGTCTAGGGTTCGGCGCCCCCGCATACGGCGGAAGTCCTTTGTAATCACTTCGCCCTCGACCGTGGCATTTGCACCGTCTTCGAGCCCAGATATAGGTGTTCCCGTTTGCCGATTTTCGTAACGCCTGGGAAGAAAACGCAACAAATCTTCGATTGTATCAATATTACGAAAAGCAAACGCTTGGGCGGTTTTGGGCCCCACACCTTTGACAAATTGCACCGACGTATTTGGCCCTAACGCACTGACCTCCTTGGGTGCCTGCGAACGTTTTTTAATTGGCTTTGGGGTGGCGGTCGCGGCTGGTTCTACAGTGGCATGAGGCTTGGGATTTGGTTTTTTAAGCTTCGCTCGGGCTACCGGTTTCGCCTTAGACTCTTTAACATTCGACCGCTGAGGTGTATCTGCGCTGTCTTTTTCCGCAAGGTCGCGTATCTCGCCCAAGAGTTGCACGCACTTTTGAAAATGCTTCACTCGCGTGGACATAGCTTCATTAGGAGCGGGCAAAAGCGCCAAGAAGGCATCTACCTTGGCCACAAAAACAGGCGATGACGCAGCATCGCGAGCTCGACCCGCGGCACGCGCCAGTGTGTTTTCAAGATCTCTGACACGTTGGAGATTTTCGAACTGATTACGGGAGGCAAATCTCAAGGGATTTTCGATGGCGGCCAACGCTTGAAGAAAAGCAGCGTTATCCATCTCGTGGCGACCTGCAGGCCGCTCTCCTTCCATCAAGAATTTACTTAAATTCGACGTCGGTGATCTCTACAACCCGTGGGCCACCCTTACCCGGTACCTTGGTCTCGTCTCCGACCTCTCGGCCAATGAGGGCACGAGCCAACGGAGATACAACGGAGACACGACCATTTTCAACATCGGTCTCAGACTCACCAACTATTTGATAAACACGTTCGTCGCCGGTCTCGATATCTTCCATAGTCACCGTTGCGCCAAAGACCACACGGTCTCCGCTTAGCTTTAGCGGGTCGATAATATTCGCACGAGCGACCATGTGCTCGAGGTTTCGAATCTTAGCCTCAATCATACCTTGCCGGTCTTTCGCGGAGTGGTATTCGAAGTTTTCTTTAAGATCGCCCAACTCGATGGCCGCACCAATCTCTTCGCTGATCTTGGGACGTTCAACCGACTTAAGATGGTGAAGCTCAGTCTTGAGCTTTTCATACCCCTTTGGGGTCACTGGGAATTCCTGATTTGACATAATAGGCTATCTAAACGACGTGAGAGTCTTCTGCAACAGGGCAAACGGTCGGTTCCGTCAAAATCCAGCAGAAATGACCGCGGTACCTCCAGCCGAGCCCAACACCTTCGATTATCATGACGCAAGCGCTAACAAAGACGGCTGAACTGTCAGAAATGTAGGCCGCACGCGTACACTATTGATCCGCGGCACTAGAAAGAACTTGTAAAGCAGTCAGCAGAGAGGGAACCTTGCTTGAACCGCGCGCGGGCCCTTGATAATTGACCCCCGTTTAGTTCGTCCACAACAAGAAACCTGAAGGACATCGTTTTGAATATTCACGAATTCCAAGGCAAACAAATTTTCCGGAAATACGGCATTCCGGTTCCAGAAGGCTCAGTCGCGCGAAGCGCTGACGAAGCCGCTAAAATCGCTGAAGACCTACCCGGTGATATCTGTGTTGTAAAAGCACAAATTCACGCAGGTGGCCGCGGTAAAGGTGCATTAACGGAGAACGGTGACGTCAATGGCGTCAAAGTTTGTAAAAGCGTTGATGAAGCCCGAGCCCACGCGGAAGCCCTTCTCGGCGGAACACTCGTCACCCATCAAACTGGGCCTGCAGGACAAAAGGTCAAGCAAGTACTGGTTGAAGCGGGTTGTGATATCAAGAAGGAACTCTATGCTGCGGTCATCTTAGACCGTGACACCAACATGGTTTCCTTCATCGCCAGTACAGAAGGCGGTATGGATATCGAAGAAGTTGCGGATAAAACCCCAGAAAAAATCATGACCGTAGCAGTAGATCCTGCTGAAGGCGTTCAAGGTTACCACGTACGTAAGATTGCTTATGGACTTGGTCTCGAGGGTAATACAGCCAAGCAAGCAGCCAAGCTCTTCACCAAGCTCTACAATTGCTTTGTGGGAACCGATGCAAGCTTGATGGAAGTTAACCCACTCGTCGTTACTGGCTCTGGTGACATCATGGCGTTGGATGCGAAATTGAATTTCGACCCCAACGCTCTTTTCCGTCAGAAAGATATCGCAGCGATGCGCGATAAGGACGAAGAAGATCCACAAGAGCGTGACGCAACTGAAGCTGGACTCTCCTACGTAAGCCTCGATGGTAACATCGGCTGCTTGGTAAATGGCGCAGGCCTCGCCATGGCAACCATGGATATGATCAAGCACGTGGGCGGCGCACCAGCCAACTTCCTAGACGTTGGGGGCGGCGCAACTGCAGAGCAAGTCACAACTGCCTTTAAGATTATTTTATCTGACAAGAACGTTAAGGCTATCCTCGTGAACATCTTCGGCGGAATCGCAAAATGCGACGTTATCGCCAATGGCGTTATCGCTGCCACTAAAGAAGTTGGCCTCGAGATTCCACTCGTTGTTCGCCTAGAAGGCACCAACGTTGAGCAAGGCAAGAAAATACTCGCTGAAAGTGGCCTAGCCATTACCCCAGCGGGCGACATGCTGGACGCTGCCAATAAGGCCGTAAGTGCTACAGGAGGTGCAGCATGAGTGTACTCGTAGATGAAAACACCAAACTACTTGTTCAGGGTATCACAGGCTCAGCTGGTTCATTCCACGCTGGCCTCATGATGGAATACGGAACCAACCTCGTAGCAGGCGTTACACCTGGACGTGGTGGTCAAAAGTTTCAGGAAAAGGCTCCAATCTTCAATACTGTTGAAGAAGCGGTCAAACAAACGGGTGCGAATGCATCTGTCATCTATGTTCCGCCTCCATTTGCAGCAGATGCAATCATGGAGGCAGTAGATGCTGAGATGCCACTGGTAATCTGTATCACTGAAGGTATTCCTGTACTGGACATGGTTCGCGTCAAGCGCTCTATGGAAGGCAAGAAAACTCGGTTGATTGGACCAAACTGCCCTGGCGTCATTACACCAGGAAAGTGCAAAATCGGAATCATGCCCGGCCATATCCACAAGGAAGGCCGCGTTGGGGTTGTATCTCGTTCGGGAACTCTTACCTATGAAGCCGTAGGCCAGCTTACGGCTATGGGTATCGGTCAATCCACCTGCATCGGCATCGGTGGTGACCCTGTAAATGGCACCAACTTTATCGACTGCCTGGAGCTCTTCAATGAGGACCCAGACACCGATGCAGTCATCATGCTTGGCGAAATCGGTGGTACCGATGAAGAGCAGGCTGCTGCTTGGGTTAAAGCCAACATGAAGAAGCCTGTGGCTTCATTTATTGCAGGCGCAACTGCACCTCCAGGAAAACGAATGGGCCATGCAGGCGCCATCATTTCTGGCGGAAAAGGGACTGCGGCCGATAAGTTTGCAGCTCTTGAAGACGCGGGCATTGCCATTACGCAAAGCCCGGCAGAATTGGCCAGTACGCTACAGCGTGCCATTAAAGGCTAATCCGTTTCATACTTGAGAAAGCCCGGCACTCGGCACTACGAGCGCCGGGCTTTTTTATTGCCTCAAGACCCGAAAAGGCCGAATAATTAAGCTAAAACAGCCTTTTACCCTTTACATTTGAGCGCCAAAATCGGATTGCGTTTTTATGATTGAACGCACCTTAAGTATTATCAAGCCGGACGCTGTAGCCGACGGAAACATCGGACAAATCCTAGCGACCTTCGAATCCAATGACCTAACCATCCTAGGCGGTCGCTTGGTCCACCTCACCCTTGAGCAGGCTCAGAAATTTTACGCTGTTCACGACGGAAAAGATTTCTTCAAGCGACTCACAGAGTTTATGTCGGCGGGACCTATTTTCGTGAGCGTTCTTGAAGGTGAGAATGCCGTATTGAAAAACCGTGAACTGATGGGCGCCACCGACCCGAAGGAAGCGGCAGAAGGTACGATTAGGGCGCGCTTCGGTCGATTTATTGGTAATAACGCTGCACACGGATCCGACAGCCTCGAAAATGCACAAACAGAAATAGCGTTCTTCTTTAGCGATGACCAGCTTCACGCCCGAACGTTTACACCCTCAGCTTAAGAGCCTAGTTCAAAGTTATCGGATCCAACGGGCTATGTTGGGATATCTTCCATAAGTCGTTCTATCGATTTTGAGCGCCCTGTTTTTGGGTCGATCTCAATAATCACACCACAGAGCTTAACGTTGTTGCGCGCCATCAAATGTCGTCCGCGGCGCTGACTTCTCAAGCGCTTAATTGCTGCTTGGCAATCCATGCCTATAACCGAGTCATAGGGACCGGTCATACCAACATCAGTAATGAATGCGGTCCCGCGTGGCAAGATTCGCTCGTCCGCAGTTGGGACGTGAGTATGTGTTCCGACCACTGCAGCCACACGGCCATCAAAGTGCCAACCAATGGCTTGCTTCTCGCTTGTGGCCTCTGCGTGCACATCCACAAGGATACCGTCCACAGGCCCCATCGCCTTAATTTCTTTTTCGATGGTCTCGAACGGGCATGCCAAGCTTCGCATAAAAACGAGGCCTTCAACGTGGATCACGCCGAGCGTGTGCCCTGACTGGAGCCGCACCGAATAAGCCCCATGACCAGCTGCATTACGGTAGTTGGCGGGTCGTAGCAGCCGTGATTCGTGCTCCATGTATTCTTCGATTTCTTTGAAGTGCCAAATATGATTTCCACCCGTAATCATATCCGCGCCTGCTCTAAACAGTTCGTCGGTTACCGCCGGGGTTAATCCTCGACCATTCACCGCATTTTCACCGTTCACCACGATACCGTCGAGCTTGAGCTCTTTACGCAGCGCCGGAAGCCTCGACGTACAAGCATCGATACCGCCCTGGCCGACTACATCACCTATAAATAGAATTCGCATGCGAAGCCCTTACCACAAGTCGCGTAACCGTGAACCCGCAATGCCTTAAATACCGCCAAAAAGGCCAAAATAGCACGCTTAGCCTTTGAAAACGGTGCCTTTTTCTATAAACCGTGTTCAGTAGAACGTTGCCCGATAGACCGAGCAGTTCATTGAACAAAAACTTATTCAGGAAGACTGAACCTATGAGCTTACTAGCAGTTGGAACCGTAGCCTTTGATTGTGTTGAAACACCTTTCGGAAAGCATGATGATATCATCGGAGGATCCGTAAGTTACTTAGGAACAAGCGCCTCTTACTTTACCGATGTTCGTATGATGAGCGTTATCGGCGAAGATTTCCCTGAAGACACACTCGAATTTTTCCGAAGTCGCAAAATAAACACAGACGGTGTTAAGCGTCTCCCTGGAAAAACATTTCGTTGGCGTGGCAAATACACCGACAACCTCAACGAAGCCGAAACGCTTGATACACAGCTCAATGTTCTCACTGAGTTCGACCCACGGGTACCTGAAGAATTCAAAAACAGTGATTACTTAGTTTTGGGCAATATCTCCCCAGATCTACAGCTCAACGTTCTAAACCAAGTTCCCAACGCAAAATTGGTAGCCTGCGATACAATGAACTTCTGGATCAGCGGAGCTTTGGAAGACCTCAAGAAGACACTGAAGAAAGTGAACCTGCTTTCAATCAACGATGGCGAAGCTAGAATGCTCAGTGGAGAACACAACTTGGTCCACGCAGCCAAAGCCATCCGAGCGATGGGTCCAGACATCCTGATCATCAAGCGCGGCGAACACGGTGCACTCGCAGTCACTGAAGAAGGTATGTTCTCAGCTCCAGCGATGCCTCTCGATGTGATCAAAGACCCAACAGGTGCTGGTGATTCATTCGCCGGTGGCCTTATGGGATACATTGCTCGTAAAGGAAGCTGGGACCTCGAAAGTCTTCGCCAAGGTGTTATCCTTGGATCAGTTATGGCCTCATACAATGTGCAGGATTTCAGCCTTGAGCGTCTCAAGACTCTCACTCAAGAAGATATCAATTCTAGATATCAGGCATTTGCGAACCTTACGCGCTTTAGCAGCACGCTGGATATCCTCTAAGAAACGCTATTGAGGTCAGGGATCACGCCGTTGGCTGGTCCTTGGCCACATTGGCCCACGCCCAAAAGTTCCCACTTAACGGTCTCGATAAATCTTACAAGCGACTAAAAAAGCTAGCGAGAGACTTCGCTTGAAGCGGTCGCCTTGAGAATCATGCCCATAAACAGATGCGAAAACGAGCCTAGGGCACGTTAGCGATTACTGCTACCAAGGTAGCCTGAGCGACGAGCAGGTTTCGCACCGCTCGGCATGCTGCCCAAATATCCCACCAAGGTCTCAAAACAGACCAAAGCTGATGTTGCTGACAATAACTTTACGGTTTTCCAAGTTTCTAACATTCTATACCTCGCTTACCACCAGGGTGTACTTCTATAGCTAAGCGATAATCGTGCCATTTCGCCTCAATGAACGTAATGACCGTTAAGCTCCCGAAATCGTTTAATACTTGGTTTTAGATAAGGCAACCTAGTACGACGACATTTCTACATCTTTGTCGACATACTGACAAAACCTACGGGAATGTATTTTCTTAAGCTGTCTACTTATCGGCTAGGACTGCTCGCTGCCCCGTAAAATACCCGATCCGTAAAATGATGAAGCTGTGTTGCCGTGGCTTCAGATTCGTTGATTTGCACAACGCGGCCATCGGCCGTAAACCCAAACATATAGCCCCACGCCGCCGTCAGTCCGTAGATTTGACCCACTTCAAGATTACCAACGATGGTACCTACTCCAGTTGCAGCGTCCACGAGAACCAAATCATCACCAGGCGTCGCACTGTCAGACGAAGTCATAAAGAGCGTGTTCGACTTGTTCACGACACAATCACCACTGGACCAAATATCCTCGCCAACCATGCCCACCGTCTGGGTTTCACCGGTATCCAAGTCAACGCTGTAGAGATAGGCCCCACTGGTAGCATAAGCATTCCCCTGCGCATCGATAGCAAAACCGTTAGCCTGTCCATCGGTTTCACCGAGTGCGCCCACTTCAATCCACTCGCCAGTTGGTTCGTTCAGACGATAGAGCACGCTCGCGGAGATACCGTAAAGGTTTCCATCCGTGTCTGTATCAAAATCCACAACACCCGGAACCGCGCCGACATAGCTAAGCGTCCCTTTGAAAGGGTCTACAGAGAACAATTCGGTCGCGTTATGGGCATAAACCGTGCAGTTTAGCCCCTCATTGATGTCGTCATCACAGTTGTTGTCTACAAAATCGCAGGACTCAAACTGGTCGGGTCGAACACTTGCGTCCGTGTCGTCACAGTCATCACCGCCACATGCCTCAGACACGAACAAGTCACCATCTACGTCGCACCCTGGCTCGATCTCTGGCTCACTGGAATCGGATGCATCGGACGCGTCACTTTCAGTATCTGCTGGGTCCGGTTCTACGGTCGTTGGATCGGTTGGGTCGGTAGTATCCGAGCCTGTGCCGGTACCATTTTCGGCACAAGCTGCCAAAAACATTAAAAATATCAAAGTGGTTAACCGTAGCATATCATCACCCCATGAAACTGGTCTAAAGAGAGTGACCAATATAAGGCGTTCTGCTCGTGGGCAAGCACAAAGCCCCTGCCTCTGGTCCAAATTGCAGATAAGTCCAAAAATAACCTTACATATGCTGGACAAATACTGAAATTGAACCAGTTTGGGTAAGTTCAAAGACTACAAGAAGGAAATCATGACCAACCCATCCCCACGAATATTACTGGTCGGCGCAGGTGCTGTCGGGCAGGTATACGGCCGCCACCTCAACTTGGGCGGAGCCAGCGTAAGTTTTTACGTACGCGAAAAGTATAAAACTGAGCTGGAATTGGGCATGCCTGTCTACCCGCTTAACCACCAAAAAATAACGCAAGAGCCACAACAATTCAGGGACTTCAAGCTCTTAACGACCATCGAGGAAGTAGCGGCCTGTGAGTTTGACCAAATCTGGCTGTGTGTTCCAGCGACCGCGCTAAGAGATGACTGGGTTGAACCCATGCTCAAGGCATCAGGGGACGCGGTCATTGTAAGCCTCATTCCAGGCTTTGAAGAACGGGCTATTCTCTTAAAGCATCTGCCTGAGAGCCGACTCGTCTGTGGCATGATTACGCTGATCAGCTACCAAGCCCCTTTGCCCAACGAGGCCTGCCATAGCCCAGGCATGGCATACTGGTTCCCGCCGGCTACACCAGCATACTTCAGTGGTCCGCCAGCCATCGTTAATTTAATCGTCAAACTACTCAAAACAGGTGGTCAGCCGGCGGCCAAGCATCGGGATGTTAGCGCTATGGGCAGTTCAGGCACTGCGATACTCATGCCCCTCTTGCTCGGACTCGAGCGAGAATCTTGGTCTTTTAAGCAATTCACCAACACCCAAGCACTCAAAGACAGCCTACGTGCCATCCAAGAGACTTTGAAGATTGCTGCAGAACAGTCGTCACAAAAAACACCCATTTGGCGTCACGCGCTGGTCCCAAGCCTCTTTAAAACAATCCTTTGGCTTGGTGAACGGGTTCTACCACTGCCATTGGAAACCTATTTAAAATACCATTTCACCAAAGTGGGCGCTCAAACGAGATTATTTATCGACGCATACATAGCCTTGGGGCAGGATCGTGATTTACCAACCGGGAACCTTGTTAAACTAAGAGAATCGGCACCGACAGTCGCCCCAACACACTGAGCCCTTGCAAGGTGACTGAAAAATCCATAACCATCTACTCCTTATGGCTTCCGGAACCGAAATCTTCTTAGCAGAACTGGCGTCAATCGCATCGCCCACGGCGCGTCCTCGCACGACCCTGGCTTATGCCCAAAGCCTTGACGGATCTTTAACAAGAACGCCGGGGAGCCCTACCCGAATCAGCAGCGAGCAGTCGCTTACCTTTACCCATGAAGTCCGTGCCGCCCACGACGGAATCCTCGTCGGCGTCGGAACTGTTTTGGCAGACAATCCAAGGTTAAATGTTCGGCGCGTTCCTGGAAACAGTCCCCGACCCATCATCATGGATAGCAAGCTCCGAAGCCCTTTAGACGCCAAGTTTCTAAGCAGTCACCCTGACCCCTGGATAGCAACCACACACAAAGCATGTGAGAAGAAGGTCAAAGCATTTAAAGAACGAGGCGTCACCATTCTTACCGTTGATTCGCTACCAAACGGTTGGGTCGATCCGGTAGCTCTGCACTCCATGCTCCAGGAACGCGGCGTAAAAAGTCTTATGGTTGAGGGCGGCGCGCACATACTCACAAGCTTTCTCCAGCACCACTTGGCCGACTACCTCATCGCAACCATATCCATGAAGCTTCTTGGCGGCCTACATTCGCTCCTGGGCCTTCCGGCCGGACATGCAGCGCCTCAACTTCACGACTGGAAAACTGTAGCCCTAGACGACGACCTCATCGTGGGAGGCAAGCTTCTATGGAGTTAAGCACGCAGGTTCTTCAACACGTTCAACGCAAACAAGTTGAGGTGACCACAGTTTCACTTCCCGCTCTTGGACCGAGTGATATTCTGGCAAGAGCAACCTGCAGTGGAGTGAGTCCTGGCACAGAAGCACTTGTCTTTAATGGCAACATTGAGCCTGGAACCGCACTCGACGAATCCATACCGGCGCTCAAAGACGGTTCGCTTCAGTATCCCTTTGCCTATGGTTATTGCTGGGTGGGACGCGTTGTGAAAGCCGGCGATAACGTTACCAACCTAAAACCCGGCGACCGAATCTTTACCTTTGCTCCCCACCAAGCGCATATCGTAACCGCTGCTGACGCATGCATCGCCCTACCCGATAACCTTAGCGACAGCGCGGCAACCTTGCTTCCATCTATGGAAACAGCGGTCAGCATTGTCCATGACACCCAACCACTGCTCGGCGAGAATATTCGCATTTTCGGACAGGGCGTTGTTGGCCTATTGACTGCATGGATCCTGAATCAATTTCCGCTTACATCGCTCAGCACTGTCGACCCAAGTCATCCGCGCCGCAGTATCAGTCAAGCGCTGGGGCTTAACGCCTTTAATCTTCCGACAAGTTCAGAGAAGCTTTCACCCGTGGATGCAACCATTGAGATCTCAGGTAACCCCGCAGCGCTAGACCAAGCAATTCAGTCAACGCAAGCACATGGTCGAGTTATTATTGCATCCTGGTATGGTTCTCAAAAAGCTGAGCTTAGTCTCAATACCCATTTTCACCGCGGAAGAATTCAGATCATAAGCACCCAGGTAAGTTCCATTTCCCCGAAGTTACGGGGTGGATGGAACAACCCACGACGACTCGAGCAGGCCATGCGCCTGCTGCACAAATTCCCTCACGCAGCCCTTTCCGCCACTCCTATGGCTTTTGAGGATGCGCCCACAAGTTACCCTGCTCTGTTCACTGAAGTCGGACCAAGCATTCACCCCTTTTTCGTATACCCAAAGGACTAATCATGTATGCACTTCGCGTCGACCGAGCTTTTAAAGCCTACCACTTTTTGATTGGCGGTGACTGGGGCAGTGAAAACACACACCACAGCCACGAGTACCGCTTCGAGGCCATCTTTGAAGGCCCTGAACTCAACAAGCATGGGTACCTACTGGACATTGTAGATGTAGAGAAGGCAATGGATGCCCAGGTTGAACGGTTTAAAGAAGGTACGCTGAACGAGTTCGATGAGTTCAAGGACCTTAATCCAAGCATCGAACATTTCTCGCGAATCCTGTGGGAGCGAATGGATGCTCAGATCGACAAGACAGGCCTCAGCTCGATGACTGTCCGAATTTGGGAAGACGGATTCGCCTGGGCACGGTTTACTAAAGCATTTGAAGCGGAAATTGATTAATATACATGAAACTGGCCCTCGTCATTTATGGAGACCTCAATCAAACGACTGGTGGGTATCTCTACGACTCCAAGTTCGTAAATTACCTGCGATCCGCCGGTGACACGGTCGAAGTAATATCACTGCCCGACCGAGGATATTTCCAAAACGTCTTCCCAAGGGCGCTTCACCACATTCACGACCAACTGCTCAAGGGTGACTTCGACGCGATTATCTTCGATGAACTTTGTCACGCCAGCCTATCGGCCTGGCTACCCGCCATCCGGAAGAAGCAATGCTGCATAGGACTCGTTCATCACCTCAAGACCTCAGAACCCCAGAGTCAACTAATCAAGGCCACTTCGCACCTTCTTGAAAAACAATTCCTGAACATGCAGCACGCGATTATTTGCAACAGCGAAACAACGCGCAGAACCTGCGAAGAAATAATGAGTCATGTGCGACCCTTTCAGATTGTAAACCCTGGGCCGGTTACTTGGCTGGATGAGATTGAGCCCAGTGAAATCAAGAAGCGTGCAAACCAACCGGGTCCATTGCGAGTTCTATTTCTAGGGACCTTAACCAAGCGCAAAGGCCTTCATACCCTGATCGAAGCGCTAGACTCGGTGACAACTCCAATTCATTGCAGTGTCATTGGCTGTGACCAACGCGACGTAACCTATGCGAACCATTGTAAAGCAAAGGTCTCGGACGAAAGCATTCACCAAGTCGTGTTCCTTGGTGAACAGCAACCTGATGCGCTGCTCGACCACATGCGCCGAGCCCATGTCATGGTCATTCCATCAGAGTACGAAGGTTTTGGGATGGCGTATTTGGAGGGACTCTCAGTAGGCTTACCATCTATTGCGACCACCAAAGGTGCACCCCCTGAATTTATCACCCATGGCTGCAACGGGTTCCTGGTTCCCCCGAATGCACCCGCATTGGTTGCGGAACATATTCAAGCCCTGGCTCATGACAGGGACCTCCTTGCCAAGCTTGGAATTGCGGCACGGCAAAGCTTTGAAAGCCATCCAACCTGGGACGAAAGCTTTCAGGGAGCACGTGAATTTATTTTACAGATAAGCTCGGAGAGAAGCGCTAACCACGCCAGCCCATCCACTCACGAAAAGACAATACAGCCGAGCTGATCATCAGGCCCAAATCCCTCGCCCGAGAGAGCGCGCAAACGGCTATCCCCTCACTCCAATCACCACCAAGCGCTAAAGTAGCAGCCAGTACACCCGCCTCCAAGACGCCCATCGCCCCTGGCACCGGAGCCCAAAGCGCAACTCGGGCGGCCAGCCACGAGCCAAGCACCATCTGCCAGCCAGCATCAGGAACAACCAATGACCATAAGAACCACCACTCTAAACCCATCAGGGCCAACGCGAATATACCGGCAGCGACTGACCGAACCCAAACTTTTAGGTCCAATGATTTTAGAACGTCGAGTTCGTTTTCCAAGCGACTCATAAACTCGCGGCGCGCAAACAAGCCCTGCCGCCGCGCGATAACCATCGCCACCACCACAGCCGCGCCTAACCCCAAGGCAGAGAGCACTTCATGACCATCAAGACTTAAAGGCTTGAGTTCAATCAGGCCAAAGGCCAACACCCAAACAACCAGAATGCCGGTTAATAGGGTATT
>JABJBS010000222.1 GCA_018668695.1 Deltaproteobacteria bacterium | reverse complement strand
TTAAGGTGGGTTTTTCGGTAAACACTGTAACGCCCAGGTTTAAGTTTACCGACCACAACCCATTTCACACACACAGCAGCCAATGAAAATGCAATGCAGTAGGTGCTCCATGCTGCTGGTAGAGCTAAAATGATATTTTGGATACCACCGGTTCCATAAAGCTGAGTACCCACCCAAAAGGCTAGGTTTGCACTCAGCGCGATGGTTGCGAATAAGGCAGCGATGGCCAGCCCTTGAATGGTCATCACAGTGCTTGTGGCGAGCTTCGTCTCACGTTCTCGTTGGTCATCCAGTGTTTCGATAAAGGCGCGACGGCTTTTGGTTTTTGGCGCCGCTTTTCGTGGAGCAGGTTCGTGTGGCTCTTGGGTCTGTGGTTCCGGCTCCTGGGGTGCTCCAGCATTTTGCCCATGGATTGCCTCATGAATGTATTCCGCTACCTCGAATAGCGTCTCCATTTGCAATAGCATGGTGATATCAACTTCATCTTCGGCAGTGGGTGGCAGGTTGGCGTTGATGGTATTGGCAAGTTTTGCGAAGTGCAGGGACGACATTCCCAGGGCCTGCACATCCGTTTCACCATCAAGTTCCGCGGGGTCGATACCCATAACAGTGTGGATGATGTCTTTTAATGCGGTCTCGATTGCTGGAATACCGGCAGTTAAGTCGCCGTCAGTTACCAAAGCTTGTTCGTCCAGTGCCTCAAAAGGCTTGGGCATGGGAGTGGGCGGCGAGAGCAGCTTGTATTCACCTTTGGAATCCAGAATACGGTTGGCCGCTTCGAAACCGGTGACCACGGCATCTTCGTGGAGGGTGAGTCCTCTCGACCAACTTCCGCAATAGTGAATGGAGGATTTACCTTGGAGGTTCTCCAGCTTTTGCCGCAACCGCTGTGTGTTGGGGTTTACAATGGCATGAGAGAACGTAAAGAGGTCAGCAGATTTAGGCCAATGGTCTGTGTGCGCGTAGTCATAAGTTGCCAGGATAGGTGTTGTGTCGTCTTCATTGCACGGGGCGCAGAGTGTATAGGGGAGCGTTTGGCTTCGGTCTGCGTCTGGTGCGCTTGAATTTGGAAGTCGAATATTCGCAAGCCTCCAAAGACTCTTGTCTTGTGGCATATAGGATTCATCCTGGTGAACGGCGACCGTATCGACTGAGTACTCAAATGACTCAAGAATAGTCCGCTCATCAGGTGATGCATGTTTTCCAAGAAGCTTAGCTGAACACTGTGGCTGGATTGCAAGGACGACCTCGCCAAATTGGTGGGACTCGCCCGCTGCATCCAATGTTACGCTATTCTCATTACGCTCACTGATGGCAACTTCTACACCTGTACGAATGGTGACGCCGCGACTTTGTAAGAAGTCAGCCAAGGCATTGATGTACTCGCTATCTTTAACGCGAAAGAGTTCTAAGGGTTCCGTGGTTTCTTCGGCAATGTTGTTTTGCCACATCCAGGCAATCAGGCGCAGTGGGTAGTTTAGGTAGTGCTGTGTGGGATGTCCTCCAAAATAGAGAATCACACCGCCCATAAACCAGGTATTCACGAAGGCATCAGAGAGCTGAAGCTCATCCACCAAGTCGCCAACGGTTTTGCCGTCGGCTTCTGGATCACGTACGGCTTTACTCAAGGCGGTGGCAAAGACTCGTCCTTCTTCCATTACTGCAGGTGAGTGCTCCAAGGGGCTTCCGTCTTCATGAAACCAGCCAAGAAATGGAGAGTTGAACCAATCATCGCATTGTCCAAGCGATATAGGGTTCACATTCAATGTTTTGAGAAGTGCCCAAAAGTTTGGCCACTGTCGTTTGCGAAAAGCTCCAAAGGCGGGATCTCGAACGTGCTTGCCATCATGAACGCGGCGGCTTGTAGCATGACCTCCTAAAGACTTCCGCTTTTCATATACGGTGACTTCGTAGCCAAATTCGGACAAAGCGAGAGCGGCGCAAAGCCCGGAAACACCGCCGCCAACCACGGCAACCTTTAAATCATGGGGCCGGATATAGGGGTGGGGTGCTTTGGCAACGTGGTTTTCCAAATGCCGGGTGCGTGCTGATTCCGTATAGGCCCAGAGCCGAGCTCTGTTTAAGCGACCAATCGGTAAATGCTCTGCACTGGAGATATGGTAACTGTTAAAGACAAGGTCTTCATCGACATCATCCCCGATTGTCTGAGGTTCAATTTCAATTGTTGCTACTTGATACCAAGGTGTCTGCCACTCCACGGTTTCATCGTCGATGGGGCACCCGTTCCCGGAAGCGTGATTGGGGTCAGAGAACTGCACACAGAAGCTCAGCTCAACTGATTTTAAATTCTTTTGGAGTAAGAAAGTAAGAGCTTCGCTTCGGAAGGTTGGGCTCTGACTGCTGAGTATCTGGTCGTAAGTTTCTTGGTCCTCTGCACTGAGAGCCACCGGGCTATTCTTCGGGGGCCTGACCGAGTATTTCACAGATTGGTTATTTCCCCAGGCGTAGGCCGAGATACTGAATTGCTCCATGAGTAATGGCTGCCCAGGG
>JABJBS010000221.1 GCA_018668695.1 Deltaproteobacteria bacterium | reverse complement strand
TTCATTGAAATCCACCAAAACCTCGTTGGCAGGCGGCTCGTCCCAGGGAAGCTCTAAAATGGATTTGAAGATGACCGGAAGCTGACCAAGTGTTGACCCAAAATGATTCGGGCTCAGATGCCCGGCCTGAAAACCATCCTCACTCTCTGTGTCCGGTACAATCACAATAAATGGCTCACTTCCTTCAATGTCCAGCGCGGCTAGGTCATCCACGCTTGCGGGAAGCTCCGCGCCCTCTTCGAGAACGGCGATTTCCATTTGCCCCATAGAGACCAAGCACCCGGAAGGGTCATTTTCATAATCAGACGCTATGGAGGCCATAAGACTTTCGAACACATTGAAAATACTTCTTGTAGCGTTGGCATCACGAATGTGCCACATCGCGTCTTCAGCGTCTGCCCAATAAAGATTCACCCCAGACGCATTCGAATCACCAGAGCGCTGAACTTCAACGGATTGATTTGATAATGCGATTAAGTCGACACTTTGAATGACATCCACTTCCTCAGAAGAAAGCTTTCGTACAATCGCGGGGAAATCATCGGTATTACCAAGTCCCAACCATCCGTCACGCCCAACCACAGCGTAACCATCAGGCCGCAAACGCATCACGACCGAATCTACGACTCCTCCGTCTGTTGAATAAACCGCCGTCCAGTCTTCCATGGTCTGGTCCGTTTGTTCTGCTACGGGGCCCACGTTGTAGTTGCCGCAACAGCTTATCGGTTCACCGGGTTCTTCCGGACCACCACAAGCAACCAAGCTGATCAAGAGACCGATACACACAAACACACGGTTGAATATTGGCGTGCTCTGATAGGGAACATTGAATCGTTGCATCTTGCTTGACTCTTTCGTGGTAGTTTTCTCGCCACAGACAACCAACCGCGACCTCAAGTTTTCACCACATAGAAAGCTTAACGGGTTCGGCCGCCTTTGCTTTTAAATGCATGAACGATGCCAGTTTAGACGGTTCTCTAATATCCTGCTTTTAAAAAGATTTCAGCAACCTGTCCCGAAAGCGCAATTTAAGAAACATCAATTGTTTACACAGAAAGTATCCAGATGGAGACAAAAGTGGAAGCTTGGCTCGGAATGAATTAGATCAGGATTAGATTAAGCAGCAATGCGACATGCACACATTCCTGCTTAATCATTTCTTAGAAGCATTTCTACAGAGCGCAACGAAAACCCTGGTCGGGGTATCGGGCGCCCGGACTGTACTCGCGATAAGAAGTGCGTAACTGGTCCGTATACCTGGCGAACGACCCGCCGCGCATAACACGATCGCTGCTGCCGCTTAGAGGACCTTCAGGATTTACCCAACCCTCAGCTGGTGTCTGCTCATAATAGTCCGAAATGTACCTGTCAGCAGCGTACTCCAAAACATTACCAGCCATATCCAATGCACCATAGGGGCTTGCACCTGCGCTTAAGCTTCCCACTGGCTGGGTTTCGCCGGGGCAATCCTCCAACCATGCTAAATCACAAGTCGGTCCCTCATTGCCCCAAGGATATTTTCGACCATCGGTGCCTCTCGCTGCTTTTTCCCACTCAGCCTCCGTGGGAAGCCGCTTACCAAGCCATTCACAATAACTTTTCGCTTCATTCCAATCTACAAAATTGATGGGATGATTTTCCAAGTTGTTATTATATGTATAAGAAGCTTCAGTTCCTCCATTGTATTCACACACACCGGCATCCACACATACTTTATAATCACCAGCCGTTACTTCTGTGATATCAATGTAAAACGCATCTAAATACACCTCGTGGTAAGGTGATTCATCATCTTGGCATTGATCATCCACTGCTTCATTGCAGCCCATCCAAAAATTACCAGCCGGCACAACCACCATGTTTTCAAGCGCAAAGTCTGATGAAATGACACATCCAGTGGAAAAATACTGGCAATCGCCTGGGCACACAGAACTTGTTACTTCAAAGCCTTCGTAAACATCTTGGCAAGAATAGATTTCACCTAATTCACATGCCTCAGTGTTTTCATGAATAAAACCATCACCGCAAAAAGCTGTTATGCAAGTACCATTTCGTCCACTGGGGCAAGCGTCTGTTAAACTTGCGTTGCCATCATCGCAGGTTTCGCCAAGGTTGGTTTGCGCAATACCGTCGCCACAATATGCAGGATAATTCCCAGAGCATGTGCTGTTGCAATGCTGGAAATATTCATATTGCTCACTGTTCAAATTACCCTCATCACACGCTTCCCCATCCGTCACTTCTTCGTCACCGCAGTGCTTGTTAAATCCATCACAACTGGCGGTGCAGCTTGGGTTTTCGCTGTAACTCTCAGCATCTACATTCTCGGTACCGCTGTCACACACTTCATCATCGGTGCGGTTGCCATCGCCGCAATAAGGCCGAATGCCAGTGCAAGTAGAGTTGCATTGCGCGGTGGTGCCAGGAAAATAACCTTCAGCGTTGCTTGGGCCGTTGTCGCAGACCTCATTCCCCGCCACAATGCCATCACCACACACGGTGGTAACAGCCGAGCAGTCAGGTGCGCAGTAATCATCGCCTAGCACATTGCCGTCGTCGCAAGCTTCCGTAGCGTCTTGAATGTTGTCTCCGCAGTGGGAGGCAAAACCTGTGCAAGCTTTGTTGCAGCGGTTGGGTCCGCCATAGGTGTCGGTGTTGTTGTCTGTACCTAAATCACAAACCTCACCACCATTTACGATGGCATCGCCGCAGTGAGGGGCAAGGCCATTGCACTCTAAATTGCAGCTGCCCTCTGTGCCATAAGCATCGGTGTTGGCTGCTCCTTGGTCACAAGACTCACCTCCGTTTTCGATATCATCACCACAGTGAGGGGCATAACCGTCGCAGCCGGGATTACATCGGCCAGCTAAGCCATACTCAAGGGTGTTGTCATCGCCATCATCGCAGGTCTCCCCTGCTTCTTGCACACCATTGCCGCAAAAAGGCTCACCATCGGTTACACATACCCTGGCCGTGCCATCATCGCTTACTTTACACTCAGCGCCGGCTGGGCATTCTGAATTATCCTCGCAAGACAGCACAATGCCATCGGGAATTTTTAAGTCAGCGGTACATGCGGAAGTGACACACAGCACGGCCAATACACCCATAAGATAACTTAGCTGAAATCTGCTATTCTTCATTATCGTCACCCTCACTAAGCAGCGCCCAGTCGGTGAACAGGCTCATCACCGCAGAGGTTAACGCCAGCGCTCCTCCAGCGATCAAGCCGATATTGCCTACCATCACATAACTCTCAGCCTTGCTTTGTGCATCATGAAATGGATTCAAGCCTTCGCCAGAATAGAATCCATCCCCTTGCCCTGCTCCACTGTTGTAATGCGTCACCTCCTTTTGCCCCAAAAGCGCAAAAGTTCCTCCCACCGCCAATGCCGCAACCGAGACGCCAATAGTTGCCAGTGTGGTAACTGCCCCAATGGGCGGAGGATTCAAACGCAGAAGCACCTTTTTGGCCACGCCGCGTTTGGTGCCCGGCCGATTGGGCCGGTTGGGATAAAGTTCCTCAACCGCTGGACCCACCGCCAAAAGAAACTCTTCACCATTACCAATAGCCAAACGCTTGTTTACGGTGCCCACCACCTCGGCTCGCCGCTGATTGATGCGGCGAATTAGAAAGCTGCGTCCATCGGACTCTTCGGTTAATCGGCCTGTGATGATTTCGTCCATACCCAAAGCGCCCGCAATTTCCGCCATGCATGCTTCATCCGCGTCACAGCCCATGGCTTGGCGCTGCGCTTCGAAATTAATCATCT
>JABJBS010000220.1 GCA_018668695.1 Deltaproteobacteria bacterium | reverse complement strand
TTTTGCCTACCACCCTGACTTCCACGCCGAGCTACTTCTCTTTTTTCAACAAGCTGCACTTCTCAGTTGACGTATAGACAGGCGAAAGCTTATATCTACCGCAAAGTAGATAAACTCCTTTCAAGGATTAGCCATGCTCCATCGACACCCTTCACTTCTTCTTGCCTTCACCGCGGCCTGCCTATTACTTGGCTGCGGCGCGGGAAGTCCGGAACCCTCTTCCCCAGATTCGCAAACCGGCTCAGTCACACCCACCCCATCGAGCGATGACAACCAAGCCGATGCCGACGACGAAGGCACCAACGCTGACGATGCGCCAAGCACTCTGGCCATCGTCGAAGGCCTAGGCATAGGCGGCGTTGAGATTGGTGATACTTTCGCTGAGGTCAAAGCAATTCTGGGAGAGCCCGAATCGCCCATGGGCTACAACCGAATGATTGTTGCCTCGTGGCCACAGCTTGGACTTGAAATCTTTTTTGCGTCTGAATTGGCCTTCGAAATCAACGACGCCGCCTGGGCGATGTCTATGAATACAACTCAGGGAGATGGGTTTAGCGGTTCGGCCATTCCTGGAATGGTTCGTTCTCAAATCGAGACCGCAGTGGGAACAACCAATGATGAAACGCTTGGGTACGCATTTTATGAATGCGGATTGGTTGTTCAATACGATGATAACAACATCGCAACTCAAATCGGCGTTGTGCCCTCTTACATCAAACGAACACAGCCTCCAGTGATGCTTCCGGCTTCAACCACAATGGAAAACCTCCCATGAAAAAAATTGTATTCGCCCTTTTACTTTTGTTGATGGCCCCTTCTTATGCTCTGGGGAACGTTGAAATTGACGGCCGAAACTTTGAGGTTGTGGATATGCACCTCCACACTGGCCTCTTTGGTGATTTCACAAGCTCCGGCCGAAACTTTATTATGTCGAAGTTGCCGCCATTTACGGTCATTTCATATCCAGCAATTTCAGCCGCCATCACCAACCCATGGGCTCCTTATATCGGTATCAAGGCGCAAACGGATTGGGCAGGCGTTGACCGTGCCGTGCTGCTTGCGACCTATACCCACCATACCGCGGGGTTTATGACCAACCAGGCTCTGGAGCAGCTCCTCATCGATCCGCGCAATGCAAAAGAGGACGGCAGCCAGTGGGCATGGGGAATGGCGAGCATCAACTTTGATGACTTCGAAGAAGACGATAATTCACACAGAAGACTTGATGTTCTTCAGTCTTACTTTACGCAACGTCCCGATTTGTTCATAGGCATCAAGCTGGCCCATGCTCACCAAGGCGTTGCTTTCGATAACGAGAACTATCTAGGTGTTTATGAAGTAGCCGCCGAGCATGGAGCGCCTGTTCTCCTTCATACTGGTGCGACCCCTTTTCCCAATGCAATGAATGAACCTGAATATTATGATCCCCTGGCTCTGGAGTCGGTCATTATCGCATACAACGGTAACAACGGTTCCAACCGAGTTGAGTTCGTTCTTTCACATGTTGGTGGAGTTGATAAACGCGCCACCGATCACGCCCTAGAACTCGCCGAGGCCCATGACAACGTATGGCTTGAAATCAGTGCCACCGGCTCTCCCATGGAAATTGGAGCGGATGGTGAACCGGTAGATTCCACAACGCCTCGCTACCACTATATTTTAGAGGAAGCTTTAGCTCGAGGTGTGGTGGGCCAAACAATCTTTGCTTCCGATGGACCGCAGAGTTCGGGAAAGGTGAAAGCCTATCTGTGGGAAATCATAGAAGCGATGCAAGCCGCGGGTTTTAGTCCCGACGAAATGGCTGCAGTATTGGCAGGAAACTTTTACCGAGCGTACGGCTTAACGCCTCCAGAGGCTCAGTAAATCAGCTTAGAAAAGCTCGTTGAGGTAATCCATCTCAATGGTCAAAGCTGCACCTAAGGTGTGGTACACTTCGCTGATCTTCAATGTGACATTGCCGGCAGAATCGCCAATATGGCGAAGATCTGCCGTATAGCTTAAGCGAAGAACCACCGGGTATCCGTTGTCTTCAGGACCAAGCTCAAATACCGGAATATCACCGGCCACCTCAATCATTGTGTTCACAGGCGCGATGCCAAACGTTTCATAAACGCCAAGCCGAGCCACAACAAAATCGAGATCTGCTACAGCGGCCGCACCAATACGCACGCCGTCGAATGCCGAATCTTGTTTTATCGCATTAGAACGATTCGCACCCTCTTCATAAGCAAATGCCACCACATCACTGTGATGAAACCAAACGCCCCACTCACCAGTAATGACTCCCGTGATATCAAATCCCCCACGTACACCAATCATGGCCGAGAGCACACTGTCGGCAACCTTTTCACCTGCTACATTCAGGTTATATGTTGCCCATGAGAAGCTGATATCGAGCGCCCCGATTTCATCCCACCATAGTTCAGTCTGCACATTGATCCCGGATGGACCGGCAAATGGAGCATGGCTGAA
Source organism: Deltaproteobacteria bacterium (assembly GCA_018668695.1). Lineage (NCBI taxonomy): Bacteria > Pseudomonadati > Myxococcota > Myxococcia > Deltaproteobacteria bacterium. Next base: position 2,598 of record JABJBS010000220.1, on the reverse strand, counting down.
ACTGGCTTCAGGTGGATAGGTTTCAGTGGTGTCATCACTGGTTTGTGACCATTTCATTGCGGAGGTATGCGTCCCCACACGAAAGCGGCCATGCAGTGCAAACGAATCGTCGCTGGCTGGAGGTCCGTAACCCTCGTCTAAAGTTGACACTTCAGCCGTATCAAAGGGTTCATCTGGTACATCTTGCCCTGACGCCAGACTAGGCAAAAATATAGATAGAAGTGCGAGAGGCTTGATAAGCCTCTCCACGTCATTGGAAGTCATAATGTATCCTTTTGCAGGTTATCAGCCCGCCCGATATTTAGAGAGGGAGAATCGCTTCGATATCCGCCTCGGAAACTCGACCATTTACCTTGACCATCTCGAGACCTGGCTTGATCAAAGTCATAGCCGGAAGTCCAATTTGAGGGCCAGTGTAACGCACAGTCGTGTTCCATCCAGCGTCTAATACCATCGGATAATTAATCCCATATCGTTCAACCCATGTATTCATCATCGCCTGGCCTTCATCGCCATCAAAGAGAGTTACAATAATGAACCCTCTTTCCTTATACTTTTCATACCAACCTACCAGGCTGGGTGCCTCAGCGCGGCAGCTGCCTCACCAATCGGCGGCGGAGACTAATAAAATAGCCTGCGCACAAAAGTCATAAAGACGAACCATGTTCCCGTCTTGATCGGGCAGTTCAAAGTCGGCAGTAATCTCGCCGGCAACGTAAGGGCTGGAAGTTCCTACGTTCGTCACTGCGTCGTTTCGACAAGCATCCCGTGGCCATCCACGAGGATACGGTCCATCGGTTGGATCAAGAGGATTAAGGGAGTCAGCAACTTCATCTCCGTCGCTGATTCCATCTCCATCGCTGTCGGCTTTAGCAGGGTCAGTCCCTAGCTCTGCTTCTTCGCTGGAAAGTAATCCATCTTCATCCATATCCAGAGGCATATCGACAGTTGCTGTACCGCAACCGACGAGGGCCAAACTGGCTATAAATGAAACTAACTTAAATCTCATCGACCTCAGTCCTTTCTTACTCGCACCTGCAACATGGGCATGTTGCTCGTATGGGCCATGGGCTAACAAACACCCAGGCCAATTCTCAACACCATACCCAGACTCGACTTGCGAAGTCAGGGGCTAACCCATTTTTATTGTTAAAAAACCCTTCCAAAACAGTCGCCTACTCGGGAGTCGATACTTTTCGAAGAAAGTCCTCGAGAGCCCTTACTGGCTCAGTATCGCCGTAAACAAGCTCGGAACGCTCGCCGAGTAATTCACGCACGGCCTGCCTGCGTTCTGCATCTTGACCAAGGAGGATCGCACGTTCAATGTAACCCTCACGGTCACTCGCAACCCACTCACCCATGTTCATCTGATTCAAAATTGCCGATGTGTGGCGACCTCGCATCCAGGTTCCGGCAAGTGTCACCATGGGTAGCCCCCAGGCCAAAGCCTCTAAACTTGTATTCCCACCAGACCAGCCCAAGCTATCGAGATAAACATCACACACGCCGTTGAGCTGTAGATAATCCTCAAAAGCCAACTGCCCCACAAAACTCACACAGTCGTTTAAGGTAACTCCTGAATTTTGAAACTGAGTTGCCAACCGGTTTTTAAATCGCTCGGTGATTTTCGATGACTTGTTATGGATAAAAACAAAATGAGCATCCGGTACCTGCCGCCGAATATTGACCCAAACTTCATCATTCTCTGGCAGGTATTTAAAGAGCGATTGGCAGCAAAGGTATAAAACCTTTTCTTGGGGTAGCTTAAAGTCTTCCCGGCTGCGCACAAGCTTCGGCAAGACAGGGCGGTTATATGCTATCGATAAGCCCGGCAACTTTATCAGCTGCTCCGAGTAGGCCGTGGCACTCTCATCTGGCTCCATTGCCTCGCTGGTCAAAAAGTAGTCCATCGTCGGCAGCCCTGTGGTAATCGGGTGCCCCCACGCTACACATTGAACCGGTGCTAAACGCTGTGCAGCTAATGCAAGCGTGCCACCATCCATTCCAACCTCTGGATAAATCAGAACATCCACAGCGTCTTCTTTGATCCGCTTCACTTGCGCATCAAGCCCCTGAATATTGACGTAGGTGTCTGCTGCCAACGCAAGAGATTGAGTCACCTCATCTTGCCGCGTCCCAAGATGGTAAACTATGATCTCAAATTCATCGCTCTCTAGTTCTTCCACCCAGCCTCTAAACAACTTCCCGATGGTGTGCCGCCACCAGTACGAGGATATGAAGCCTACGCGGATACGTTTATTGGGTGGTTCTCGGCGCGGTTTCATTTCTCCAAAATGTCGAAGAAACACATCACTCACCCACTGCCCATATTTTTTCTGGAGAGTCACATCATCTTTTTGCTGATAGGCCAATTGGAAGTTACTGCGATGTGAAGCGACCTGAAGTGCCGGTGTTAAATCTCTTAGGTCATCAACCTTATACGATTTAAGCAGTGCATCTAGCCCAGAACTATAATGCGCTCGAGCCTGCTCAATTTCGGCCTGAGAATTATACAAGATAGGAAGAGTTAACCACGCTGCGACTTGTCCGCTGATATCGTCTACAGAGCACTCTGATGACCGATTATATGCTTCTATC
>JABJBS010000219.1 GCA_018668695.1 Deltaproteobacteria bacterium | reverse complement strand
TGTCCTGAATGGAGCCATTTGGATTCGAATTGGCCATATTGAGGAGGTCGCGGATATGAACCACGCCAAGTGCTTGGTCCAGTTCACGGTCGCACAATGGAAAGCGCGAGTGCTCGCTGCCCTGAACCCGCTCAAGGTTGTCGCTAAACTTCGCGTTGATATCGAGGATGATGACTTCGTTTCGAGGCACCATCATGTGCCTGGCTGTTTTGGTTGATAATTCAATAGCCTTTTGAAGAAGCTCAGCCCTTGGTCCGGCAAGCAGACCCGCGCTACGTGCCTGGGCTAAAATAATCTTGAGTTCTTCCTCGGAGTGCAGATCTCCTTCGGTACCCTCGGGGATAAGACCCATGCATTTTAGAACCCATGTGGACACACCATTAAGTACATAAATAAACGGAAAGAAGAGAGCGTGAAAAACACGCATTGGGTATGCGGCGAAGACGGCGACTGACTCAGCTCTCAAGAGCGCGAGGGATTTTGGTGCCAACTCCCCAATTACAATGTGGAGGAAGCTAATGGTGCCGAAAGCGAATATCATGGCGATACGATGGACCCAGACGGGATCATCCACACCCATCATCATCAATGGCCATTCAACAAGCCGAGCAAACGCAGGCTCCCCAAGCCAGCCCAACCCAAGGCTAGCAAAAGTAATCCCAAGCTGTGTGGCCGAAAGATAAGCGTCGAGGTGCGTGACCATGTGCCGGACACCGGGTGCACCCGAGCGTTTTGAGCGAATCAGCTCCTCGATGCGACTGGGTCGGACTTTAACAATGGCAAATTCGGTGGCAACGAAAAACCCGTTTAGCAACACCAAGCAAAAGGCCAGCAATAACGAAAGTATATCCATATATAGATACGGTGGCGCGGATCGAGGTTGCCGTCAAGACCTCATGTAGGCTTAGGTGCTCCACTTTACCCTCGAAGAAATCCTGTTCGTGTGGCATGAGGTTATTAAGGCATGGGAAAGAGCAGGGCGTGATGACCGCATTTTTTGATTTAGATAAGACATTAATGGATGTGAATTCTGGGTCCCAATGGCTCCGCTACGAATTCAAAGCGGGTCGTGTAAGCATTTGGCAAACGGTTCAGGCAATTGGTTGGCTTATTATCTACCATTTCCTAGCCGCCGATATGACCCGGCCTCTGCGGATGGCGATGGAAGACCTCAAGGGAACCAAGGAAGCCGACCTAGTAAGCCGTTCGGATGATTTTTACGCCAAACGCATGCACGGAAGAGTTCGCCCTGGAGCTCTTGCTGCGATGAAGATGCACCGTGAGCGTGGAGACAAACTTGTGCTGCTTACGTCCAGTACTGTTTACGTTGCACGTGAAGTTAGCCGTGAAATGGAGCTCGACGGCTATCTGGCTACTCGGCTAGAGGTCGATCAAAGTGGTGTACTTACGGGTAAGCCCGTTGAACCCATTTGTTTTGGCGAAGGTAAAGTTATCCTCGCTAAGGCATACCTTGAAGCGAATGGTGGAACTTTAGAGGATTCAATCTTCTACACGGATTCCTTTACTGATTTGCCGATGATGGTGGCGGCCGGTGAAGCCGTGGCTGTAAACCCTGATCCAAAGCTTCGCCAAGAAGCGGGTCGGCGGGGTTGGCTCATTTGTGATTGGGGTATCTCGCCGCACTGAACAAAAGATCACTGAACAAGTTGTCAGTCCCATGGGTTAAGTGTTAAACACTCTCAATAAGAAAGAAGGGTGTTCTCATGCTACTTAATCTACGCATTCGCGACTTTGCCATCATCGATCAGGCTGAAGTCGAGTTCTCAACGGGTTTCACCGTGGTCACGGGTGAAACAGGTGCCGGTAAATCGATTTTAGTAGACGCGCTCATGCTTGCTCTCGGAGCCCGCGCAAATAACGAGGTCGTCAGGACTGGAGCTGACACCGCTCGGGTCGAAGCTCTATTTGATATTAAACAGCACCCAGTCGTTCGGGCCCGCTTAGAACAACGAGAACTGGTTGGGGATGATCCAGCCTTACTTTTAATATCGCGTGTGATTGGCAAAAAAGGCCGCAACAAGGTTCTTATCAATGGGCACCTTTCCACGGTCGCTACACTATCGGAAATTGTCCGAGGCCTCGTAGATATCAGTGGTCAGCACGAGCAGCAGAGCCTACTCATGACGGACACACACCTTGAAATACTTGATGCCTATTCTGAAATAGATGGCCTAAAGTC
>JABJBS010000218.1 GCA_018668695.1 Deltaproteobacteria bacterium | reverse complement strand
AGACCGACCGTATCACCGTTGTTCGGCCAGGAGCGTCCAGCACTGTTCCTCACCCTGGCTACTGGGTCATCGCTCGCTCCGAAGGTGGTGAGATTCTTGGGCGCGGTTACCAACGCATCGCTTTTAGTAATTCAGAGAAAGCAGTCGCCACAGTCTATATTTTAGATTGGTGTGGGAACGCTGAAAATAAAGGAAAACTCTGCGCAGACGAAAGTAATACACGCACCATTTGTGCGCCTACCGATAACGAGTCATTTGCCTGCTTAGATTCAATTTGCGGTGACGGCGTTTGGGATGCGAGTGGAGAGAGCCCGGAAGCCTGTGATATTTCAGATACAGACTCCTACAGCGCCATCCCCGACGGCTCATCTTGCAATAGCGCTTGCGAGCTATTCACTCCATTTTGTGGCGACGGTGTCGTCGATAAGCCAGTCGAAGAGTGTGACGATGGTAATCAAGACAACACCGATTCATGTACCAACGATTGCAGCATAGCCCGGTGCGGCGATGCCATTGTTCAGCAGGGCGAAGAGGACTGCGATGATGCAAACACCAGCAACACCGATGCGTGCACCAACACCTGTAAAAGCGCCCGATGCGGAGACGGGTTTTTGCGAGAAGCTGACGAGAACGGCGAAAATGGTGAAGAGTGCGAAGATGGAGACATCGATGATTACGATAATTGCACGAGTACATGTGAGCTAAATGATTGCGGAGATGGATATATCAACTTCAATAACAACCTCGAAGAATGTGACGATGAGCAAGAGACCGAAGACTGTAACACCGATTGCACACTAAGTTACTGCGGGGATTCCATTGTGAATACTACCGCTGGTGAAGTCTGCGATCCTGGTGCCATCAATGCAGAAACAGCCGAATGCGATTATGACTGCACCGTACAAATCTGCGGAGACGGCGTGGTCAACAGTACAGCCGGCGAAGAATGTGACACGGGCGCAGTGGGCGAAGAAACTGCTGAATGCAACAACAATTGTACCGCCAGCGACTGCGGCGATGGAATCGTCAATACGGCAGCAGGAGAAGCATGTGACACATTCGTCGAAACTGCCGACTGCAATGCTAACTGCACAGTTAACAGCTGCGGAGACGGGTTTGTAAATAGCAGCGCCGGTGAAGAATGCGACTATGGCGAACCGGGCGCCGATCCAGGGGAATGTACCATCAACTGCAAACTCTCAGTCTGTGGGGATGCTGTTGTTCATCTCGCTGCCGGCGAAGAGTGTGACCCTGGAACTGAAGACTTGGAAACAGCCAATTGTACATACAATTGTACATTCACAAGCTGTGGAGACGGTATCGTAACGCTTGCCGCTGGCGAAGAGTGCGACCCCGGTTCGGGGCCTGCAGGCACGCCTGGCTCAGGGCCGATAGCCACCGCCGAGTGCAACTTAGATTGTACCTTCAGCAGCTGCGGAGACGGAATCGTCAACGCTCTTGATGGCGAAGAGTGCGACGACGGTAACGACAATAATAACGACTCCTGTACCAACAGCTGCTTGGATGCACGGTGCGGAGATGGATACATCAACTTAGATGACGAACTTGAACAATGTGACGACAACAACACCAGTGAATTAGATTCTTGCAATAACAATTGCCAAATTACCACATGCGGAGATGGAATCATTCAGACGATGTTTAACGAAGTCTGTGATGATGGGAATGACTCCGACAACGATGACTGTACGTCCACTTGCGACAACAATGTCTGCGGAGACGGCCTTGTAAATCTTTTGAACAATGCAGAAGCCTGCGACGATGTTTCTGAATCTGCCGGCTGCAATGCGGATTGTACTCTTGCAATATGCGGAGACGGCATTATCAACGAAGCCGCTAATGAAGAATGCGACGATTCGGGTGAGAGCAGCGTTTGTAACTCCAATTGCAGTATTTCTGAGTGCGGTGACGCAATTATAAATACCACCAGTGGCGAAGAATGCGACGACGAGGTTGAATCGGCCCTCTGTAATGAAGACTGCTCAGCACAAGAATGCGGAGACGGTTATACGAATACCGAAGCTGGTGAAGAGTGCGATGATGCCAACACAATTAATACAGATGCCTGCACCGATGCTTGCCAAAATGCTACATGCGGAGATGGAATTGTTCACGAGAATGTGGAGGATTGTGATGACGCCAACACTGACGAGACCGATACCTGCAGCTCCAGCTGCCAAGCAACCTATTGCGGCGATGGCATCACACAAGCCGTTTTGAATGAAACGTGTGATGATGGCAACGATTCAAACCTCGACGCTTGCAAGGCCAACTGCTCTGCCAACACCTGCGGCGATGGGTTTGTAAATCTCGAAGGGAATGCGGAGCAATGCGATGATCAAAACTCAAACCAGAACGACGACTGCTTAGGTACCTGTGTACTCAACACCTGCGGCGACGGCATTATCAAAAACAGCACTGAACCGAGCCTCTACCAAGGAACACTACCGCTTACCCCTCTTGAAGATTGCGATGATAACAACACGAACCCAAATGATGGTTGCGATGCTTGTATCTCACAGGCGTGGAACCCCACCACACTCTTCGGGACACAAACCGCACTGAATGAAAGCCCATTCTCGCGAGTAGGTGATATTGAATTTGACCTCGCCGACAACATGTATGTGATTGACTCAGGCCGCGACCAAATATTTAAAGTCTCTGGTGCTACAGACCTCAATCCAACAGGTGAAATCGCACTCCTAGCTGGATCCTCAAGTAATAACGAGAATATGAAATTCTACGTGTCCAGCCAAGAAGGTGGAAATATTCTATTTTCCGGTGACGGCGATGGGGAGCCGGCCAAGTACACCGCGCTGAATGAACCTTCAAATGTAAAAACTGACGGTTTGGGTAATGTTTATTTTGTTGAAGAAGAAAATAGAACCACAGGCTACAGTGACGACTGGTTCAATGAGTCCTCCACTCTACGGAAACTTAACGACGAGGGCGTGCTATCCACCGTCATTCAATTCTCTAACTCAGGTTCCTATTCCCCCAGTCAAAATGTGGACTACACGCTCTACAAGATCAGAGACATCGCTGTTGATGGATCCGGTGTTCTTTATATTTTAACTGAAATCGAAATACGCAGCACGACAGGATGTGATACGGGCTCAGGTTGTCAAACCGATTCATCCTACAACCAAGCTATTCTCATCCAAGATCCCAATGCAATCGATCAGAGTTTTACCGGCACTCTCATCTCTAGTTCTGGTTACTTTTACCCAAGGCATATTGATATCGCCCTAGATGGCACCATTATGGTCGCGACCTACAATCAAGTTTACGCGCTGGAGGTGAGTAACAGTCCCATGGCACCTAGCGGAGTCATTTCTACAGGCAACATTACCTACGACACAATGGAGTCTTATACTGCGACAGGTATTATAGGCACATTTGAAATCTGCGATGACACGGGAATGATGCCCGGCGCCCCCCCATGCACTCCCACTATTGGGGATACGGGTAACAACGTTTATCTCTCTTATATTTCAAGCCTTGAAAAAGATCTTGACGGTGACCTCTACGTTGGAATTGGCATGGAGTTTAGCTCAGATCCTAGTGAGATTTCTAACAACACCAACATCTATCAATTTACAAAAGGTACCGATAGCGCTTGGTCCTTCACCCAGAAAAAAACATACACATGGGGTTTCACTTCTGAAGCAATGCCATTTGCCAGCTCTTCGGACAATGGGTTTTATTCAGCCACAACCACAGGTAAAGGCGTGCGCCGCGACACCAACGCAGGCACCGAGGACGTCATCAATGCAACCGGGAATTCCGCCAATCTGTGCGGACAGGGTAAAGCGAATGCTCTGGAATTAAATCGCCCTCTTCAATCCGTGTTTGATTCTTCAACCAACTCGTATTTCGTGCTCGACAATGGTGAACGACGTATCTACCGAGTGGATTTAACGAACAACGAGCGGTACGAATTTGCCGGTACCGGCGAAGAGTGTAGCGACATTTCACCATACAGCTGCGGGGATGGTTACCAGGCCAGCCAGCTAAGTTTCTACTACCCTGAGAGTATCGCATTCGATTCAACGAATAGTTACCTTTATGTCGCAGACAATAGTCGCATTCGAAAAATCCAGCTGGCTAATGATGATTCCCTTGCAAACGGGTGTGACGCTGCCGGTGATGGACTTGTCAGTTCTACAGTTATTGGGGGCAACAGTTGCGACTCAGGTTGCAGCATTGACGGAGTAGACGGCGCGTCAGCTTCTCTTAGTTACAACATCCACATGGCGCTAGATGCCAATCAAAACCTTTACTTTACCAGCGGAAACAATATCTACCGGGTTAACAAGAATGCTGGTTTAGGCATTGAAAAAACCGCGTTCATTAATATGGTCGTGGGCTGCCCCACAGGAGCCACCTGCCAATCTGATATCTTTTCGAATCCGCTGGCACTCAACTTAAGTGAGCCGAGCGAAATCGCCTTTGACACAAGTGGAAACCTTTGGATCGCTGATAGAATCAATTATCGAATCCTACGCTTCAATCCTAATACCAACCAAATTGTGAAGGTTGCAGGAGCTGCGTCGGCATGTAACTCCGGAGATTGTGGTAACGGTGGTAACGCCCTCACTGCGAATCTAGGCGAAGTGACTGCTCTGCAAACGATGTCTGATGGTTCAGTCCTGATTGCAGAAAATATTGCCCAAGTCTCATTTGGCGCAGGTGACTCCGAGCCCCTTTACCTTTCGACGATTAGAAGAATCAGCGCAGATGGCAGTGGTGGTTTTATCATTCAGGCCGAAGCTGGCCGTAATACAGAGCCGGAGAATGGAAACATTGGAGATTTCGAGAGCCCCTCCGAAGCTGCTTTCAGCGAAATCCAAGACATTCAAGAAGCTCAAAAAGATTCGGGCGGTGACTACATCGGCGATTATGAATGGTTGGCGATTGATCAGAAACTTAACTTAATTCGCGGGGTCACCCACACTTCCCCCTATAAAATCCAATCCGTAGCCGGCGGAGTGAAGTGGTCCGATGACTGCGCCACCGACCCAGTCGAATGTTCACCCACATTCGGTCGCCCGGTCAGCATACAAAAAGTTTCTAGTGACTACTGGATACTTGATTCAGAAGCTGGACGTATCCGCGCATACAGTGAAGAGACCTCTCCATACCGAGTGGACAACGTTCTGGGCTATCCTGGGTTTAATTACAGTAGCTGTTCCGAGTTAGGCTGCGCAGACCCTGCGACACTTAGTTCTCAAGTTGCGAAATATCACCCTACGTTAACCGATGCTTTGGGGATGGTTTACGACGCCGTCACGGAAAGCGTCTATTTTACACAGCAGCAAGAAGCGCCGAGCACCTTTTACGCCTCCAGTTCAAGCTATGGATCTAGTATCCACTGTATCGCCAACCCACTGGCCGATGATGCAAGTGTCATATTCTTTGCGGGCAGCGCCGATGGTACCGGTTACAGCAACGGTACCGCTTTGAATTCCCGATTCAATAAGCCAGCCGGGATGGCGGTTCACTGGGAAACAGCAAGCGTCGGTTATCTCTATATCGCAGATTCGGGTAACCATATCATTCGGCGGCTCCAACTTGATCCAAGTGCTCCCTGTAAAGCTGCCGGCAATGATGTTGAACTCGTCGCAGGTACACCGGGCGCCAAAGCGTTCCTCTACGACGACGGTTACGCGGCGACTTCTGTATATCTAAATAATCCCAAAGCGGTTGCTCTGAGTGATTCCGGTAGTATTTATATTTCCGATACAGGCAACCACCGCGTGCGCCGGCTTGATCCGACCACAGGTCTTATCAGCACCGTCATTGGACACAATGAACTGGGCTCAGACTCCGCTCAAGCGATTTATCAAGCGATTCAAGAACCTCATGCCATTGTCTTCGACACCTATGGCAACCTGGTTGCCACCTCATCGTCCAGCATTAAGCTTGTAGAGCCGGGAGCAGATGGCATCGTAAGAGGAGCCAACCGCCTTCATACCATTTATCCATTTAACAGAGTCAGTGATTACCAATGCTTAGATACACTGGCTTTAGGCACAACTTCTGCCAACGACGATACCATCCATCTGCTCGATGGCTGTACTGGCGACTGGGTAATGCTCACACGCGGGTCGTTGGAACCCTAAAAAAAAAGCGCCGGGCTCTTCAAAAGAGGCCGACGCTTTCTCATCGAAAATCGCGAATCGATTCTTATGCGAATACTTCACCAGCGGCGAAGAAACGCTTAAGTTCTGCAGTCGCAGCTTCTGGTGAGTCAGATGCGTGAACGATGTTGCGCATCACGTCGTCACCCAGATCACCACGGATAGTGCCTTTAGCAGCTTCTTGGCTGTTGGTTGGACCTGCGAGGTCGCGAATCTTTGTGATTACGTTTTCGCCGCGAAGCGCCAAAGTAATAACTGGCGTTGAACGCATGAAGTCTTCAACTTCTGGGTAGAACGGCTTGTCAGCGATGTGTGCGTAGTGCTCACGAAGAACTTCAGCGCTAAGCTGCTGCATTTTGCAACCAATTACTTCAAGACCAGCTTCTTCAAAGCGAGTCATTACCTGGCCGGCAACTTTCTTAGTCATGCAATCAGGCTTCAAGATTACTAGTGTTGTTTCGCTCATAATATCATTCTCCATTAACGTCGTGGGTCTTAGGGTGCGAATTCGTTCTCATCGAACTGGTCCGCACTGCTTCGGCGCCCCTGTACCGCCCAGAAGCCAGCTGCGCAAGTGGAAACCTTCAACCGAGTGGGTTAAGATAACGTCATGAAATCAACACAGACCACCCATGTGATCCTCTTTTGCCATGGCAGCTCCGACCCACTTTGGGCCGCTCCATTCAGGGAACTCACCCTGGAGCTTCAAAAGACCTACGGACAAGATAAAGTCCACCTCGGATTCTTAGAACGCAGCGAGCCCGATTTGGAAACTCTGGTTAGGCAAATCGCCAAGCTCGGGGCCGCGCATGTAAAAATCTTGCCAGTATTTCTGTCCGCTGGAAAGCATCTCCGGGAGGATGTCCCTCCCCTGCTAGTCGAATTTGGTAAGGAATATCAAGATCTTACGTTTGAACTACTCGACCCCGTGGGCCGCCAGCAAGCCTTTATGGATATGCTTGAGAGCCTCGTCGGACACCACCTGGATTCTTAAAGCCCCGAAAGCTTCGGAGGCTGCCAGCCACCAAATTCATGTTCAAGCATTTTAGCGACGGCAATCGTCATATGGTCTTGCCCGTGCCCGGCCGCTACTTGAATCCCCAGCGGCAACTTTAAACGGTCCATCCCTAGCGGCACCTGGGTCACCGGAACCTCAATCACGTTTAGAATTGCCGTATAGGCATAGTCTGATCGCAAACGCAGCTGATTCCAGAAAGGCACGTTATGCTTTGGAGCCGGTGATGTGTAACTTGGCAAAAACATAATTCCATCATCATCAAGCATCTCAGTTACACGGGCCTTCAAGGTATGCCCAAGCTCTATGAGCTTCGTCCGATAACCCGGTAAAAGATCCACCAACTTCTCAGCAAGCCCTAAGAGTGAGGCCATCGCAGTATGCTCGGATTGTCCAACAAGCCACTTGCCCAGCTCCGCTGCCGCATTCACGGGATCTCCGTCGCCCATCAGCTCCACAAATGGAGTATCCGAGGCTTCACCCATCATCGCTGACCAAACTTCAAAGGCCTGTGAAAACTCAGGGATATCGATGTCGATGACTTTGCAGCCGCGTCTTTTAAACAAATCGACCATCAGCTCTTGGCGACGCTTCAGTGATGAATGAACCGGGTAACGTTTGAACCCTCGCAAGTTTAAGTAACGTAGACCGTTGAGATCCACTTCATCTGGATCGCCCAGAGGCATCTCGAAACACCCCGTATCCACCCCATCTGGACCTGCCATCACGCGTAAGAGAGGCATTAAATCCTCTGCCCTGCGACACAAGGGCCCAGTGGTCAAAAAGCGCAGTGCTTCATTTTCTGCACATGGATGCTGACCGGTACCAGGCACCAAACCTCCTGTTGGCTTATGACCAAATACCCCATTAAAAAATGCCGGCATCCTGATGGAGCCGCCGATATCGGAACCTAAACCAAAAGGAGAAGCGCCGGCGCTGATGATCGCACCTTCACCGCCTGAGCTTCCACCCACTGTGCGTTTCGGATCGTAGGCATTGTTGGTTCGGCCATAAACGTAATTGTTACTTTCCATCCAGAGACAAAGCTCGGATGTATTCGTCACGCCCATCGGAATAGCGCCGGCTTCTCTCAGACGCTTTACCGCGGTGGCATCCTCGTAAGCTATGACACCTTTTCGTTTCACCGCACCCGAAGACTGGGGCATACCCGTAAGCCCAAAGCACTCTTTAATCGTGCATGGTACACCATGAAAAGCTGGCAACTCGGATGGATTCTTTGTTTTTAAATCTTCGTCTGCTTGGTCGGCTTCCGCAAGGGCATCATCAAAGCGCTCTCGGACCACCGCATTGATGGTGGGGTTCACTCGCTGAATCTGTTCGATATGAATTTCTACCGCTCGGCGACTTGAGAGCTCACCGCTGCGAATCGTCTCCGCAATCGCGGTTGCGCTGGAGGTCAATACTCTTTTGGATTCACTTGTGCCCATAGTCTTCCCTAATCCTAACAAAGCCGACTTCAAGATAGGGAAGGACGCAGCGGGCCACAAGCCCCCAAGAGGAACTCTTAAGTAGCCATTGATAAATTTAAGAGCAGTTTGGCTTTGTATACCGGGTTTTAGCACGTGCTTTGGGGATGTCCTCCGTGAAATAGGACCCCTTCAGAATTTTCCAAAATACCAATGGCACATAAAAAGGTACGGTTACCTCAACGGTTGCTTCCTTGAGACTAACACCGCCATCTCCAGACAACCAATGACCGAACGCTCCAACACTACCGGAAAGAACGGGAGCCAATAGCCACCAAGGGTTCCAGGTAAGTAGCGCAATCAGAGGGCCGACGAAGTACATCACCATGCTCACCACATGAATCCATAGATTCAGTGGTTTCGTGTGACGTAGAACAAACCTATCCCATCGGGTTGTCTCAAAATCAGAACCCGGGAACAAACCTCGGTCGATTATTTGTGTATCTATCATATTCATTGGGGAAAGCTTCCATGAGCACACTCTCCTCGCGAGGAATCCGGTAAACCAGAAGCACAGCGAGAACACCGGCAGTCATTAAGAAAATAAAAATATTAGACGTGATGAAAAAGGTTCCAAAAAGAACCGTAAAGAGCCCAGTGTACATAGGATGCCTCACGAAAGCATAAGGGCCGCTCGTAATCAGTTCATGATTTTTTCGAACATGTAGAAACGGACTGAAATTGTCACCTAAAGTCTCGTGCACCCACCAAGTGAATACCGTACCTAAAAAGATGAGAAACACTCCGAACCAACGTAAGCCTGAGTCCATCTCTAAAGCACTCCACTGCATCCAGTGGGGGTTTAGAATCCAAGCGACCATACCGGCCGCTCCGAGGGTCTCACAGACTCGAATCCCAATGCGAATCCAGGCGCTTTCCAAAAAGTCATTTTTAGAAGTTACCTGCCCGCACCGTTTATTGGCCAAGAGTCGAATGATTGTAAACGGAATCGCCGCTGCCACGTAGGCCACTCTCAACCACAAATCTGTTTCAAATCCGTCGATCACCATGCTCATCTCTCCCGCTTGTACACCTCTTGACGCAGCACATCTCGTGCCATCTCGCGACCTCGCAAACGACTGATATAAATAGCTTTTTAAAATTAGCCCAGACCATTATTCTGGCCCGCGCCATGATATGGTCGTTATGCGCCAGATTGTGACGCAGAGGACTTGGGCGGATAGAGAAAGCGCAGCAGCGCGGGGCCTACAATCAGGTCTACAAACACCGCAAAAACAATGGTCATGCTAACTAAAATGCCAAAGCGATCCATATTTTTGAGTACCGCGGTCGGGTAAAGGCAGGTCGTCGCCACTAAAACAATACTCGTAATCATGATGGCTCTACCACTGCATTGAAGCGAAACATCAATCGCTCTATCTGTATCACCCGTTCTCTGAAGCTCCACCTTAAAATGGTGAAGAAAATGAATGGTATCGTCCACACACAACCCAAGAGCCAGTGATGCAACCAAAACCGTTGCTAAATCGATAGGAATATCCACTGCACCCATAAAGCCTAGAAGCATCGCAATAGGGAGTAGGTTTGGAACCATAGAAATAAGTCCAAGCTTCAAGTCTCCCAAAATGAAAATCATAAGAAAGCTAATGACGATAAATGCCGAAGCAAAACTTCGGATAAGGTCTGCCAGCAACTGATTGATGGTGAGGTAAAACATATAAACAATACCCGTCGGTTCTACCTGCGCCATCGAAGCCAAATGCTTATCAATTGATTTTCCAATATACTCAGTCATCGGACCATACGACCCCGCCGGGAGCCACTGCACTGTAAAAGTCATGTGTGAGAGTGTCAGGTCCAAAGTCGTTAATCGGCGAAGTCTATCCGGCGACGCATTTTCAAAGACGAAGAGAATATCGTTCAATTCGGCCTGAGTTTCGGGCAGGCCGTAATATTCCTCACGCCCATCATAAAGTGCTCGCCGAGTTTCTCGGACCACGTCAAGAATGCTAATGGCATTACCGGCCAAGCGTTTATCTACCTTAGCATCATGGTAAGCCAAGATTTCCGACTCTACTTTTTCTAAACCCTGGAGCAGTTTCAAATTGCGAAGGCCTTTATCGCCTTTAGGTTCAACCAAAAGCGTAAGCTGAGACGCGCCGCCCATGTGTTGGTCAATCTGCCGAAATGCGACACGAATCGGTTCGTCTTCGGGATACCATTCAATGGGTTCATGCCACACCCTGATGCGAGGCCACATCATCGCCGCTAACACCAGCACCAAGATACCAAGTGCCAGAACACGATTACGTTTGACGGGGTCTTCGCGAATCGAATCACCCCCCCGCCGGCCCGATAGTAAGTTCGCACGGTCTACCCAGCGCTTAAGCATTGAGTCATTCCCGGCGTTGGCGATATCCAAGCTCTCGGGAAAAAGAGATAAGCAAATAGGCATGAGTACCAGAGTTAGAATGAAAGCAATCCCAACGCCCATTCCACCAAAGATGCCAAGCTCTTGAATGGCTGGTAACTCAGCGAACATAAACGAGAACAGCCCGGTCATGGTTGTGAGCGTTGTAAAAAGCATAGGAAGTCCAGTGAGGCTTCCCGTTTTGGCCAAAGCTTTGGCGCTCTCCATACCTCCAGCCTTCAATTCGCGGTAAACGGATTGGAAGTGAATCGAATCGGCCACACCCACCGCCACGAGAAACACTGGTAAAATTGAAGTCAGGAAGGTGGACGGCTTATCCATCCAGGCCATCAAACCGAAGGTCCAAATATTGGACAAAACAATAACGCATCCTGGAACGATGATTCCGACCGGATGTCTAAATACCCATCCTAATGCCACCACCATCAACAAGCAGCTTAGAATGAATATCTGCTTCATGTCCCGAAGAGATAACTCTTCTGAGCGCGCAACAAGAGCCGGATTCCCGGCGGTGTGAATCGCAAAGCCTTCCTGGCTCAACCGGCGCACAACCTCGTCCACCGCTAAATAAACCTTCGTCGTATCTCGGCGACTGATTTCAACTGTTCGAATCAACACCATCGCGTGCCGGCCCGCTTTGCCAACCACTCGCCCTACATAGGAGCGTTCACCCAGTACTTTCTTCTTCAACCCAGGTAGTTCATCCTCAAGAGGCCATCTCTCCAAGAGCCCACCGACGCGTAATCCATCGGCCTCATAGGTCGTATCCCGAACATTAATGAGCGATGTCACCTCCGTGAAAATGCTGCCGCCTTTTTCATCTCCCCATGCAGCACCAGCGTCTGCGTCATCAAAGTCCGTAAAACCGGTAAGATCTTCGTTGCGCTGCGCCCGCTCAAGTGGATCACTTAGAATGACATCAATAGATGCAAGCTCCTGATGCAATTTCTTCAAGTGTGTTAAAAATTCAGTTGTAAAGACCTCACCCTCCACCAAGATCATAAAAAGGGAATCATGCCCAAACTCTTCGCGGAACAATTCCAACGCGCGCCGCACATCCGTATCTTTGCCAACAAATGCTTCCGGGCTGTTGTCCATCATCAACGGGTGCCTGACCTGGCCCCAGATAGCGATTCCAGTGACCACCAATACGAGCAACACCGAAATTAGGCGATTACCCGCAATCCAGTTCATCCAGCCGCTAAAAAAACGTTCACTCATTGCGGTATATCCTGAACCGTTGCCATGCTGTGACAAAGCTCTGAATCCGCGGGGGTGCCCACGAGATAGCTTTGCTTCATATCCCCGATACGTTTACCCGCTCGGCCGTGATATTGAGCCATCTCTTCTTCGGCATTTTTAAGAATAACCACACGAGCAGCACCCAACTGCCCCAACGCACGAGCATGGCGATAATGGTAAGCCTGCGAGAGCCCTTCTTCCAGCAGCGCGCTGAGCTTTGGAGTCGCCTGCTCACATGCGTCGAGGAGCAAAACGTAGTGGTCGTTCGGAGTTCGTATTGGCATTAAAGTGCGAAACGAAGCTTCGTCTATCGCTAGGTCGTCAATCACTTGGCGAACGAATGACTCATTGAGCTTTTCACCAACCAAATCACTGAACCGGTTGTTGCGACCTAGGAACCGAATGGTGGGTGTGTTCCCAACTCGGCTCACAGCCTCAACCTGATCGCCCATACGGTACCGTACCACCCCGCCGCGTTGTGAGACAACAAGACTGTAAGACTCGCCTAACTCTAGCTCGTCTACCGCCAACAAATCTCCCGCCTCATTT